>JAJEAV010000078.1 GCA_022822625.1 Gammaproteobacteria bacterium
GCATCAAGCAGGATATCTTCCCGGAAACGTGCAGCAACCAGTTGTACACCCAGTGGGGCATGGTCCGCTTTGGTGCATACCGACATCGCCGGAACTCCCACAAACGGCAAGGCAACTTGAGTTAGTTGTGCCGTAAAAACCGACCGAAAATCTTCAGCAGATCTGACATCCAGCATATCTAGGAATGGTGGTTCGGCTGATATCGGGCATAGCAATAGAGTATTCTGCAACAGGAATTGCTGCCACTGTCTCGCCAGATACATACGTCTCTGCAAGGTTTCCATCAAGGACTCAAGGCTAATTGGGCGATCCAGCATCTCCTTGCCCTGCTCAAACACAAAAATCGCATCTTCATTGCCTTCGTCGTATATTGCCTGCCCCCCATCCAAGGTGAATTCCGAAAACCATAGCCTGAGCTGATGTACTGCCAGTTCCAGCATTGAGGGGACGGATGCCTCAATGATTTTCCAGCCGGCCTGTTGGAGACTCTCGGCGGCCCTCTGAATTTCCGCGGCAACCGGTTCACTCGTGGCTAAACCATCAGGGCTTGTACAAACCGCCACCGTTTTCGGATATTCACCAAGATTATGGGGAACTGGCACCCAGGAGGGGTCCAGGCCAGTTCCGACAGACATTGCAAGATAACCCAGCCGGATATCCTCAACCGATCGCGCGAGCGGCCCTGAAACGGCAGCTAGCTGACCGCTGATATAACGTTCGGGAAGTGACAGGTTGGCAGCCGGTATACGGCCGGGTGTTGGTCGCAAGCCATGCACTCCACAAGCGTAGGCCGGATAACGTATGGATCCTGCGATATCAGTGCCATGCCCAATCGTACCAATACCTGCCGCTGTAGCAGCCCCAGCACCACCTGATGAACCCCCTGGGGTGAGTGTATTATTGCGCGGATTCAGGGTATGTCCGTGTAATGAGTTGCGGGTAAACCAGCGCATCGAGAACGACGGAGTATTGGTTCGGCCAACGATTACGGCGCCGGCCCTTTTCAGATTCGTGACAACCGGAGAGTCTACTTCGGCCCGATGATCTTTCTGTAGTCGGAGGCCATTGGTTGTGGCATAGCCCGCCTGATCAACCGTGACCTTGACCGTCACAGGCACACCGTGAAGAATCCCGGGTGTCTCCCCTCTAGAGAGCGCCTGATCCCGTTTGCGGGCTTCATCCATTGCCTGTTCCGGCATCTCCTCGACCACCGCATTAATCGTCGGATTAATGCTTGCCAGTCTTTCAAGGGCCTGTTTGGTAGATTCTACGGCACTAATCTCGCCGGCTGCTACCTTTTGGGCGACTTCAGCCGCGCCCAACTTCCAGATTTCGTTCATTACGCATGTTTCCGTTTTTCAGGTTGATCGCTCCTGTTCATATTGCGGAACCTCCTTCCCGGGTTCTTCTCTCGATAAATTCATGGAGAGCCTCTATCCGATCGAGGGGGATATCAGGTGGTTCGAATTCCTCCAGAATCCTTTTCCAGATTCCATTCGCCCTTTGTGTCGCCGACAATCCGCCGCTTTCCATCCATTGCCCATAATTACTCCAGTCAGACACCAACGGCTCATAAAACGCATTCTTATAGCGGGACATGGTCTGCTCACACCCGAAAAAATGTCCGCCAGGCTTCACGCTGGCAATCGCCTCAAACGAGAGTTCTTCCTGATCGGCACCAAGTGGATCAAAAATCTCGGCAAATGTCTGCAACACTTCTATATCAAGAATGAATTTCTCAAGCGACCCTGTCAAACCACCTTCCAGCCAACCCGCAGCATGAACAAGCATGTTCACGCCACCCAAAACACTGCCCCAGGCAGACATCATGTATTCATATACCGATTGCTCATCTGGCGAGTTTGAGGCAGTTGCTGCTGAACCTCGCCAGGGAATTCCGATATGTCTTGCCAACTGACCTGCACCAAATGCAGCCCGCACCGATTCCGGTGTTCCAAATGCAGGCGAACCGGATTTCATGTCAACATTCGAGGTAAACGAACCATACATCACCGGTGAGCCGGGACGCACAATCTGCGAAAGCGTGATTCCGGCCAGCGCTTCGGCATGTTGTAGAACCAGTGCTCCAGTCATGCTGATCGGTGCCATCGCACCGGCCAGCGTGAAAGGAGTAATAACCGACAATTGGCCTGCACGGGAAAAATCGATAATGCCCTGGCACATCGGGATATCGAGTTGACGAGGGGAGTTGGTATTGATGATCGTATAACACCAGGCTTTTTGCTCAAATTCGGACTTGGTCAAGCCCCGCATGATACGGACCATTTCAAAGGCATCATTGACCTGACCGCTTCCTCTCGAGTAAATGAACAGTGGCTTGTTACTTAACGTCAGTTGCGACTCGGTCACATGCAGATGACGTAGCGGCACCGGAATGTCCTGTGACTCAACATTTGGCGAGAGAAGATGGATTACATCAAAATATTCGCAAAGACGAATGATGTTCCGGGTATCTGCAAGCGTTGCGACTCTTTTTCCCCGGTCAATATCAGACACATGGGGAGCGCCCCCAACACATACAAATGCTATATTGTTTCCACCCAGAGAGACCTGGTCTTCTTTTCTGGCACCTTGCAGGTCGATCAGATTCGGGGCGCTCGATAGACTCGACTCAACCAGCATCGGCGGAATACTGACCATTTGCGTTTTCTCGTTAACACCAGCACCAGCCTTGCTGAACAGATTACGGGCCTCCCGATTCAGGATTCGGATGCCCAATTCATCAAGTACCCTCAAGGCAGTTTGGTGGATATCCTCAATGTGGTCCTGACTGAAGGCAGGTTGCAGATCAAGAGTGTTTTTCAGTCGTTGGTAATCCCTGCCTGGGGCAGGGACTAGATTCTGGTTTTGAGACCGGTTTCGTCTGCGTAGGGTTCTACTCATTTGCCATGCTTCCGAAATATCAAACAAACCTCGGGATAACAGTCGGGTTAGTGTACCGTAATGTCGATCTATTCCACGGTCAGGTGAAAACTTCCATCTACTGACTGTCTGCCCATTATCAGGCTAATGGCCATGTCATGTACTCTCTTTTCTCACTATTGTATTGCTTCATGGGATTAGGCTGTGAAGCACCATATGGTGATGCTGGAACAGTCGAAACGAGAAGGGCTTTCCCTGATTACGCCAAGACCCTCATTCACCTCAAAAAATGATTGATGTACGGATCATCCTGTCCATTGCGGTGAGGTCTTGGGCAACGAGCCGCAAAATTCCGGCGAAACTGTCGCAGGGGTATGGATTCCCCGGCGCAAGACTGGTCAGGTCAAGCACCGCTTCATGGAAAAGATGCTGAAGATTGTGCCTGACGGGCGCCGGGCAAGAGGTCCGCTTGTCTGCGCCAGGCCGATGGACAGTTCGAAACAGTCTTACAACGCTGATCTGCCCTGGGGCACAGGGAAGTCCATGGCCCATGCAACAAACGCCTGGAACACTTCCTCCAACCCTCCTTGCTCGACCAGGTTAAGAAGCTCGAGTGACGGTCCGTTCGGACGCTTGTCGCCAACCTCCCATTTTTGCACTTCTTTCTTAACACGGCTTTAAGCACAAGTGTTTTTTTTGGTCGGTTCCAGCCTGTTTACGCCTGAGTCATCCCGATATTGGCGGAAGCCGATAAATTGTCAAACAGGGGTCTGACAAACTCTTGTGTCCTTTTCAACAAGCCGGGGTCATTCCCAGCGATCAACTGGGCTGTATCTTCAAATTCCGAGAGCGTAACCCGCAGAGGTAACACTCTGCACTAGACCAAAGTCTTATATGCCGCTAGATTCAGTTGAAGACTTGAAGCATACATTGGGGAAACGCCAGACCCTTCGAAAACCATGACATACAGGGTACAGAACGCATTTTCATTTTTTCAATTACGGGTCAGTCCTTACCCATAAAAAGCTGTACAGAAAGCACACAAGAATATTCAGCATGGTTTCTTTCGACGATCCAGACAGGACTTGGTAATGGAAAGTTTTGGTTTTGGCCCTGCCCGGTTAGCGATATATAATAATATTAAGCCATTCCCAAATTCGACAGGGGATCGTGTCCCGGCCCGCGTATATGAGAAAAGATGGCTGAATTAAGCGTTGCCTTGAAGGCACCACCTTTTTGAGTCACTGGTTCCGCATAAAAAAGAGCCTGTATAGCTGTAATAGAAATACGTCCTTCAAACACGGACTTGAATACCGATCTTACTTGAGAATACTTCAATGCCTGTACCTCCCGGTAAATCGCCGGTTCGCATGATGCGTTTTGCCGACCTTGATTTTGCACCGAGATTTGAGCACGGAGATGAGACACAAATTGCCGAACTCTGCGGGACGGGTGACGCCAGTCAATTGGGAGTTGGCTGGGCGAAACTCTCAAAAGCTCGTATCCCCTGGACAACTCGCTATGATGAGATGGTGACTGTCTATCAAGGGAAACTCCTGTTGCACACGGATGAAAAAACTCATCATCTCGGTGAACTGGACAGCATCTGGATGCCTGCCGGAACGGAGCTGGTGTATGAGGCAGAATACGCCTTGATCCAATATGCGATCCATCCCGCGAACTGGGCTTCAGGCTCGTAATGCGATGAAATCGGTTTCGCATCTACCCGTCAATGACGCCACCAACGGCTGGAGCCGAATCCTCCTGCCCCGATCTCCGAAGCCACCCCTGAAATCCGATATACGTGCCCATACCGTTGTGGTGGGTGCAGGATATGCAGGTCTGGCGGCGGCCCGGCGCATGGCCGAGAACCGGCCGAATGAGAAGATCGTACTACTGGAAGCACATGAAGTCGGAGAAAATGCATCGGGCAGAAATTCCGGATTTGCCATTGATCTGCCACATGTAATCTCAAGCAATATGAATGAGCTGGAAGGTGCCCACCGTCACATGAAGTTATCGAGAACCGCTATCGCCTATCACGAAGAGCAGATTGCCAAACACGGCATTCAGTGCGACTGGAAGCAGAGCGGCAAATACCAGACAGCCGTCACCGATTACGGAATCAGGAAATACCTTGAGCCATTTATGCAGGAACTCGAGCAGTTACAGGAACCATACACCTATGTTGATGGTTCGGAACTCTCGAATACCCTGGGCACCAGGCATTTCAGCGGAGCGGTGTATACCCCCGGTTGCCGCTTGCTGAATCCTGCAGCTCTGGTCAGGGGTCTTGCCGACACATTGCCCGAAAATGCTTCCTTGTATGAACATACCCCGGTAACCGGGGTTGACTGTTCGAATTCCATTCATCTGAAAACCCCGTCCGGTAGTGTACATGCCGACCGGCTAATCATGGGTGTGAATGCGTTTGCCCGGTATTTTGGTTTCTACACGCGACACATACTGCCATTTGCCGCCAACGCTTCACTCTCGCGAAGGCTGACAACTGACGAACGGACATCCCTCGGTTGCAAGGATTCCTGGGGCGTCACTCCAGCCAATGCGTTTGCGTCGATCACCATGCGCTATACCGAAGACCACCGCATTCTGATTCGGCAGAACATTTATTTCAACCGCCGGATGCGTGAATCAAAAGACTATCAGGACCGGATTGCCAGACTCCACAAGCGCCTGTTTGACAAGCGATTTCCGATGTTGCCCGACGTCAGTATGGAATACACCTGGACGGGCTATCTCGCGCTCTCACAGAACGGTGCGCCGGGTTTCGGCCAGATTGCAGAAAATGTCTATTCCTGCGTCTGCCAGAATGCAATCGGCGTAACCAAGGGCACAATCAGCGGCATGCTGGTCGCAGACATGGCATGCGGTGAAGATCATGAACTGATCGGCTATATGCAAAAACTCGGCAAACCGAACTCGTTACCACCAACCCCCTTTCTGGATATTGGAGTACGGGCCAAACTGATGTGGGAGCTGTTCAGTTCCCGCAAGGAAGTCTGAACTGACAAATACTCCCAATGACGCAGACAGAGGGTCGGGAGTCGTGATTGTCGATTTGAATATGATTGAATTCTGAATATACTTGACTTGGACCATCATAAACCACGCCTGCATGATCCGATTTCGATTCTCCCGGATACAGCTGACCTGAACATTCACAACCACCCCACGGAAATGACTTATGGCGAAATTACCTTCTGAAGCAGATGTCGTCATCATTGGACAAGGCGGAATCGTCGGGGCATCAGTCGCACACCACCTGATAGAAAAAGGCTGGAAAAATATCGTTGGCATTGACAAAACATCGATCCCCACTGACATTGGCTCAACCTCGCATGCCTCGGATTTTTGCTACACGACCTCGCATGACCGGGCCAGTTGCTGGACCACTCTGTACAGCATCGATTTCTACGAAAAGCTGGGACACTATGCACGGGTCGGGGGACTTGAAGTCGCCCGACACGATGACCCCGAACGAATGGAAGAATTGAAAAGGAAGGTTGGGTCGGGAAAAAGTTTTGGCACGCGTGTCGAGATGATTGACGCAAAAACCGCCAAACAGAAATTTCCGCTACTTGAAGAAGACATGATTCAGGGCGCCATGTGGGACCCGGATGCCGGACTCGTGATTCCACGTTCACAGGCTGTGGTCGGCGAACTCATTGAACAGGCCGTAGCAACCGGAAAACTCAAGGCATTTGCCAATAATCCGGCTACCGGTCTCGAAATCGAGAACGCCAGGATTCAGGGCGTGCATACCCCCAAGGGGTTCATCCGCACCGATCGTGTGGTGGTATGCGCCGGCCTCTGGGGCCGAGTTATCGCCAAAATGGCCGGAGAAGACTTGCCAATCATGCCGGTCGATCATCCGTTGTGTTTTTTCGGGCCCTATCGGGAGTTCGAGGGTACTGGCAAGGATATCGGTTATCCGTTACTGCGCGATCAGGGTAATTCTGCCTATCTCAGAGATACCGGAGATCCGACCACACCCGAAGGAGGCCAGATTGAATGGGGATATTACGAAGAGAAGGAACCTCGCCTTGTGCATCCGGAAAACCTGCTTGAGAAGGAAGCAGCCCGACTCTCCCCTTCACAGCGAGATCTGGAACCGGAACAGGTGATAGAGCCACTTGAGCGGGCTATAGAACTAACCCCGATCCTTGGCGAACTCGGTTTTGACAGCAAACGCTCATTCAATGGGCTGTTACAGGTCACTGCCGATGGCGGACCTGCGGTCGGCGAATCACCGCAAACCCGGGGACTGTGGTATGCCGAGGCGGTGTGGGTCAAGGATGGTCCGGGAATCGGCAGGATTATCGCTGACCTCATGACCGATGGGGTAACCGATATTGATACCCACAGTATTGATGTTTCCCGTTTCTATCCAGTCCAGAAAACCCCGCCATACATTCATGACCGTTGTTATGAATCAGCTTTCAAAATCTATAATCCGGCCGTACACAACCGGGAGCCCTACACCAAAGGCCGACAACTCCGCCGTAGCCCATTCTGGGCAAGAGAGCAGGAACTTGGCGGATATTTCATGGAACTCGCGGGTTGGGAGCGCGCGCACGGCTATGCCGCAAATGAATACTTGCTTGAGAAGTATGGAGATCGGGTGCCGATACGCGAGAACGAATGGGACAATCGACATTTCTGGCGAGTGTCAAATGCCGAGCATCTTGCGATGTCCGATTATGCGGGTATGATCAATCTTTCGCATTTTGCGGTTTACGACATTACCGGCAAACACGCCGAACGGTTGATGGAATATTTATGTGTAGCCAAGGTAGGAGGGGCGACTCCGGTAGGCAAGGGCATTTATACGCATTTTCTTGATAAGCGCGGCGGGATTCGTGCCGATCTGACCGTACTTCGTCTCGGAGAAGATCATTACCGTGTCATTGACGGGGCCGATGCCGGTAATCGTGATTTTATCTGGATGAAGCGCATGGCCGAAAATCTTGACCTGAACGTCAGTATCGAAGACCGCAGTGATCATCTGGCCTGTCTGGGTCTGTGGGGACCCGAAGCCCGTAACATCCTGAAATCGGTTGCCGACTACCCTGATGAACTAGAGCAAGGGAACTTTGCTTTCGCAACCACCAGATACATCACCTTGCGAGGCATTCCGGTGCATGCGTTCCGAATTTCCTACGTGGGGGAACAAGGCTGGGAGCTGCATGTGCCATTCAGTTATGGCTTGTCCTTGTGGGATCTCATTTCCGATAAAGGTGCAATACCGGTCGGTATTGAGACTTACGCCAACAGTCGTCGTCTAGAGAAGAGTTTTCGGCTACAGAATGCTGACTTGCTGACCGAATACAACCTGTTTGAGGCTGGACTTGCCCGCCCCCGCATCAAGGATGCTGAATTCGTCGGCAAAGGTGCCTATACGGAGCAAAGCCAGTGCTCGCAACAAATCTCCTACCTCTCGACCTTGATTATCACCGACAATATTGATGCCACTGGCGTTGCCCGCTACCCAGTTGGGACCTGTCCGATTCTGAATTCGGAAACCCATGAGGTTCCGATAGACAGTCTAGGGCGTCGCTCCTATACGACCAGTATTGCGTATGGCCCCTCAGTCGGGAAGAACATTGCGATGGGTTATCTGCCTGCTGATTATGCCGAAGAAGGTCGCGAACTCCTGATTGAATACTTTGGCGAAGCTTATCCAGCCCGGGTTGCAACAGTGGGCTGCAAGGGGCTTTACGATCCGGACAACCTGCTTCCCAGAAATTAAATGAGCCCTTCTTGGGTGGGACACGGCTTGACCGTTACTGCCTCATCGTGTCCTCGGGGTTGAGGAATCAGCATACGTTCAGTTGTGAATGCTCGGAAATACAACCAGATGCTGTAAATCCAGATTGATACTGATCCCCTCACCCGGTGCGAAGGTGTAATGATTCGGCACATGGCAGACCACTCGAAACCCATCATTGATCATCAAGGTGTACAATTGATCTGCCCCGCAAGAGGCACTGGATTCGACATGGGCCTTTATCTTGCCTCGGGGATCATAGTGCACATCATCTGGTCTGATCAGTAAATCGACAGGAATGTTTTTCGGATAGGAGGTCGACAAATGGCCAGTGATTACACCGAGCCCTGTCTCAAGTCGATGTTCATCAAGAACCCTTGCCTGTAAAAAACACCGCAGCCCACGAATTCAGCCACATATCGCTCCCGGCAGTGATAGAGATTGTATACGGGATCCCACTGCAGGAGATTCCCCTGACTCATGACTCCCATCAAATCAGAAAATGCAAACGCTTCCATTTGATCGTGAGTTACCAAAAGGGTGGTTGTCCCGATCTGACGCAAAGTCTCACGCAACTCTCTGGCCAGTTGTTCACGTCGCTCCATGTCCTGTCCGCTGAAGGGTTCATCCAGTAACAATACATCTGGCTCGGGCGCAATTGCACGAATCAGTGCTACACGTTGCTGCCCCCCGGATAATTCGTGAGAATACATCTCGGCATGAGATTCCAGATTGACCATCTCCAGCAGTTTTGACACCTGTCTTCGGATGGCGTCGGTCTCACGATCGCGAATGCCAAATCCCACGTTGCCTGCTACCGTGAGATGCTTCCAATTCAGAATGGGGAGCGGTCAAGTTTTTGAAAATCGACCGGATATATATTGCAGCATTCCGTGAACTTGTCTGGAACAGGGTGAAATCATATTGCAGACGAACGGCAAAACCTTTTGCATGGCCGGAACCTCCGGTGTCTCATCGTTCATGCAGTGTTCCCAGGCAAGGCTGTCGAGTTCGATCGTGGGCCGGCTCGGAATTGATTTCCATACGACTTTGTCAAGAGCTTCCTTTATACCCTTCCTATAGACCCGGGGCTACTGGCAGAACTTGCAGATGCCGAACAGTGTCAGGGAATGGTCCTGCATTTCAAATTCGTGATCATCTGCAACCTGTTTCTGCAATACCTCGATTTTCTGGTCCATGAATTCGATGACCGTTCCACATTTCAGGCACACCATGTGATCATGATGTTCATCATCGTTTAATTCATACATCGCCTTGTTTCCTTCAAACTGGTGACGAACCACCAATCCCGCATCAACAAATTGCGACAACACCCGGTAAATGGTAGCAAGACTGACGGCTTGATTTTCCTGTCTGAGCTCGTCGTATAAATCTTCTACCGACAAATGACGAACACGGCTCTCTTCAAGGATTTTCAATATCCTCAGGCGAGGAAGTGTCGACCTGAGTCCGGCATTATTGAGGTCCTCACTGAGAATATCCATTTCAGTCATCATATCTTGGCTCATCAGGAAGAGTTGCTGGATTGGACGAGATTATCGGAACACATCTCATCAGGGGTCCCGCAATTTATGGATACGCCCTTGTGCGGAGACCGGGTCATTGCGTCAAATAAACACTGTTTGGCATCAGCCAGGCAAAGTCCGCAACTGGTGCCCACACCGAGACTCCTTCGTAAACAGGACATGGATGAAACATGACCACGCTCTACCGCGTCTTCAATTTCATGATGGCTGACTGAATTGCAAATGCAGATGTACACTCTGGACGTTACCTTGAAACCATGAGAAAAGTATAATGAGAATTATTCCACTTGTAAAGAGGCAACGTTGTCCAATGACAAATGAGCCTGAACGAAAAGCGGGATTCCACCGTGAAGTGAGCCTGTAGGGGTCGGATTTTTCCATTTCGGTTCCGGAACATGGGATCATCAGGAGATGATTATCATGCTGAAAACGAAACGAGTAACCACGCTCGAACAGGTCAGGCAGGTGGTTCAGGGCATTGTGCCGATCGAGTGTCGATCGATGGACCGTGCATCTGCCTATGCATTCATGCTCGACACGCTGGTGCGATTCCACTACCGCAACTGCAGTCGGCCGGACAAGGGGCTGCTGAGGTCATACATGACCAGGCTACCGGTTTTTCCAGGGCCCAGCTGACCCGCCTGATTGCCCAGTACATGGACCATGGCAGACGTCGAATTGAGGCATTCTCTGGCTTTGCCCACACTGCATCCCGTAACTAGACCCGCTTGATACAGCCCCCCTGCTGATCCGGCACGTCCTGGGAACCGTCTGGCAAGCATGCAAGGGAAGAAGAAAAAACCCGGGGAGCATTCGAATCAATAACCAATGGCAAATCTATTTCAGGTAGGGCAAGGATGGTGCTGGCCCGACTGATGTTGAAATAGTAGATTGCCATTAAACCGGAAAGAAACATGCGCGAACCCTTTCATCCTGAAAAAACCTTTCGCGAGGATATTGAAATCCTGGGATAAGTGCCATGCAACTCACTCGACACACCGAGAGGCTGGTGAACCACATTACCCAGATACTCAACGGCAATGAGCATCACGGGAAATACAGCCTATGTCGCCTAATTCGAAAGCATCTTCCGTGAAATCAAACCAGCCTGGAATTAGATACCAGGCATCAAGACTCAACCTTCTTCAGCTACAGACATCTGAGACTGCTCATAGTTTGCAAGACCGACTCGGTCAATCAGTTCCAGCTGTGTTTCGAGCCAGTCTATGTGTTCTTCCTCGGCTTCCAGAATGGACTCAAACAACTCTCGGGACACGTAATCTCCGACACTTTCAGAATCCCGGATCGCATCCTTCAGATCAGGGTGAGCCTTCATCTCCATCTTCAAGTCACACTCCAGTATCTCCCTAGTGTCTTGACCTATCATGAGCTTGCCCAAATCCTGCAAATTTGGCAGTCCTTCCAGAAAAAGTATCCGCTCAATCAGTTGGTCGGCATGCTTCATCTCGTCGATGGATTCATGATACTCATGCTCGCCCAAAGCAACCAGCCCCCAGTCTTTCAGCATTCTGGCGTGCAGAAAATACTGATTGATGGCGGTCAGTTCATTCTTCAGTATCTTGTTCAAGTGCTTGATGACTGCTGCATTTCCTTTCATGACAATATCTTTTTAAACGGTAAATGTAAGACTCCCAGCCTTTACTTATGGGACTTTATTTCGTGGATTCAAGAGTACCAATGCCAAATGGCTATTGCAATTGCATAGCAATTGGTCTGCTGGGCAAAATGTTCTTTTTTGTGCTGCCAAATACAGGCCGAAAGGATTGCAAGCCACTGACGATCAACAGCCATTTCTACTACAGGCAACCCAATACAAACCATGTCCAACACCCCTCACAGCTCCGTTCCCGGTCCGGCGGTAGGTCAGCGCGTCGCACTATCCGCTCTCGGATGAATTTCAACATGTTGCCTGTACTGGCGAACACCCTGCCTAGTTGTGAAATTATGGATGGCTCAAAAGTTGAACAGGTTGACAACACCTCGATGCACATTCTGGAAAATATCGAGGTGATTTTCCGGGATCCGATCGCTCTGCAAGACAGCGTTTTCCAATTCGAAAATGAGCCTGAACGCATGAAGATGTGGTCGAGAGTTGTGTAATCTTGTTTGGGGATGATTATATTGATACGCATCCAGTCACTACCGGAAACTGCAATGGCAACTCGCCGTTGATGTGGGATGAGGTCATGCTGGGCGCAATGAATACGTTTTGCAAACGCAACCAACCCATACTCTGTTCACCATTTGTACTCGTGCCAATATGTCAGTTTCGGTTACGGCTTCAGTCGCGCAACTGAATGCTGAAGTGCTCTTCGCCCTTGCGTTGAAAACAACCCGATCCAGAATTGCGAATACGCTGGGCCTTGACAGAAATGCACTCTCCCGCACCTCGCATATCCGGCGATCGAATCCCAAACCCATTGATGGAGATATTGAACCGCGTCGAAACAGCAACCGGGTCGCCGCTACCGCCTATGCATGGTTTCGCTCTGAACCGCTTCCTTTCGGGAGAGCAACGTCAGATCAATTGCTACGAGAAGGCAGAACCGATAAGGTGTACATTCATCCTGCATGGATCAGGTCAGGTGGTTACACCTGATCCAGATGATCAATGATGCATGGCATGCTTCCGGGCACAATACACCGAATGCACAACCCGCAATGGTTGTGGGGGAATCAATATGCACTCACCATTCCATCCTTTCTGGGGTCGCTGCCTCCAACATATCCGGACTCAGTCTTCAAGATCATCTGTGCACCGCCCATCTCAAATATCTGCTCAAACTCAAAATCATGAACAATATGACCTCGGGACCGCAACCCCTCCCTGACCTTGTCTCCATATCCCGCCTCCAGCAAAATCGAGTTGTCCCTACACACCTGCCAACGTGGAGCATCAATCGCCGCCTGCGGACTGAGTCCCTGATCAAGCACCCGAATCAACATCTGGGCATGGCCCTGAGCCTGCATATGTGCACCCATTACGCCAAAACTCATCATGGGCTTACCAGCCCGAGACAAAAACGCAGGAATAATGGTGTGAAATGGACGCTTGCCGCCAGCCAGACAATTCGGATGGCCCTCTTGCAAATTGAATGCAGCGCCCCGGTTCTGAAGACTGATACCAGTACCGGGTATCACTATGCCTGACCCAAACCCTGCATAATTGCTCTGAATAAAGGAAACCATCATTCCTGACGCATCAGCCGTAGTCAGATAGACGGTCCCGCTACCGGGCGGAATGCCAGGATTCGGTTCTGCCGAACGACTCATGTCAACCAGTCTGGCCCGACTTGCCAGATACTTCGAATCCAGCAAACGTTGAACATCCATATCAGAGCATGCAGGATCGCTGACATATCGAAATGTATCAGCAAAAGCGAGTTTCATGCACTCGATCTGGCAGTGCAGTGCATCAACCGAATCCGGGGCATACTCGTCAATCTGCGTATATTCCAAAATGCCGAGCATGATCAGGGCACCAAGACCTTGTCCATTGGGAGGGATTTCATGCAGGGTGTATCCATGATAATCATGGCTGATTGGCTCTACCCACTCGCACTCGTGCTCCTCGAGATCAGCCATCGTCATTCTGCCACCATCACGCTGACTGGCCCGCACCATGCACTCGGCCAATTCGCCCCGATAAAAACTCTCGCCATGACTACTTGCGATTTTCTGAAGCGTTCGGGCCTGATCGGAAAAACGAAATAGCTCGCCTGTTCCCGGAGCCAAGCCATTCGGCAAAAAAGCCCCGAAACCCTCATACCCACCGAATATCGATTTCGCCTCATCCCAGAGACGGGCCGTGATCGGAGTCACCTGAAATCCTTCATCCGCATATTGAACCGCATCCTCGAATAAACGCTCAAAGGGTAGTTTCCCAAATCGATCAGAGAGTGCAACCCAGGCACTGACCGCCCCGGGCACCGTTACCGTATCCCACCCTCGTTCCGGCATGCTGGACTGACCTTGAAAATCATTGATCTGCATGGCCTTGAAACTTCGTCCCGAAGCATTGAGTCCATGCAGTGACTCGCCATCCCAGAGTATGCAGAATGCATCACTGCCAATGCCATTCATGGTTGGCTCGACAACGGTCAATGTTATCGCTGAAGCAAGCGCCGCATCAACGGCATTGCCGCCACTTTGAAGGGCCCGAATCCCTGCCTGGACCGCAAGTGGCTGTGATGTTGCAACCATGTTCCGGCCCATTACAGAAGCTCGCCTTGAGGGAAACGGAAACTGTTGTCTGATTGAAGATAATTGACTCATGACGAATCCGACTCAAGGTAATTCCGACTCCGGATTGAGATGATGCAGTACCCGAATACCGACAGGAAAACCAGAGCACTGCCATAGATTGTGAATTGACTCGGGACTTCATTCACCCCGACCCAGACCCATAACGGTGCCAGTAGCGACTCACTCAAGGCGAACAGGGCAACTTCAGCTGCCGGTATATGGCGAGCAGATAACGTCAGAAACAGGAAACCCAGCCCAAACTGAAAAACCCCCAAGGCCACACAAATAATCAGATCATGCAAATTTATCTCGAATTGCTGAACCATCATCGCGGCAATCGCCAAAACGACAAATCCCGAAAGCCCGGTTGTTGGAACTTGATCGATATGTCGATTCGACCGAAGAATGAGGAGATAAAATGCGAATGAGGCTACCATGATCATAGCGAGCAAAATACCCGTCATTCCACCCCCTGTCATACCATCCGCAACCATGAGTCCAATCCCGATTGCCGCCAACAGCATGAATGCCAGGCCGGATTTTCGAACTCTCTCACCAATGAATATCCAGACCACCAGTGCTGTAACCAGTGGGCTCGAGCCAATGATAAAAACCACATTGGCAACGGTTGTATTCAGTATTGCAAAGATATAACACACTGAGGCTAGACCCAATAGCACAGCAGCCAATACACCTTTTCGACCAACCACGTAAACGGCATGGAACATTTCACGTCGATAGCGATACCAGATATAGAGACTGATTGTCAATAAAAATGCCATGGAACGGTAAAACAGGACTTCCCAGCCATCGGCCTGCTCAAGATTGCGTATCAGTACTCCCGAAGTACTGAGACAAGTCCCACCAAGCAGGGCATACAGGACTCCTTTCGTGTATTGGGATATCATGCGTAATTCATCAAAAGCCAGAAAACAAGTGAACAGGAAAACACACTATCGCTGTTTCGTTTGAACCAACTGCGGAACCAATCATTATTATCGGAACAATGCCCTGTTCGACTATGCAATCTTGAAAGCCAGAATCAATTTGCTGCATCTTATCCTGACCCGTGTTACGTCGCGAGACCAATCTGAAGGTTTTGCGTTAGCCAAAAAGTGTTTGACATATCGGTTATTCCTGAATCATGAACATTTTTCCCACCCCGGAATGATACTTGGGCAGGCCGTCTTTTCCGGTGTTTTTGAGAGTTTTTTGATTTTCCACCCCAATCCGCAAAGGCCAGGGGAAGCGTGGGTCCCTAAGATTGACCTTTTTCTCTTATTCGATAATGCATGCATTAAAGCACTGGATTCCATACCTGGTTTCATTCACTGCAATGCTGGCGAAGGTGGATTTTGCAATCAAGCCCGGTCACCGTCAGCAAGCCCAACATCACAGAAACTCTCTCCAGCGCAAAAACCTCAATCCGGAGATTTTACGACCCAGGCTGACATTGGATATAATGCTCCAACCCGGATGCCTGCCACTCCCAATATCGAACCTCAGACAGGCATTCACAAAATCATCCAACGACGGTACTTGAAATGGACTCGACAAATCATGGTGTGGAATGCATTGAAACCCAAACCGGACCCAATCCACGACATGCAGTTATATGGTTGCACGGACTGGGAGCCGATGGCAACGATTTTGTTCCTATCGTCCCAGAATTCAACCTGGGCCATGAACACCCCATCCGCTTTGTTTTTCCACACGCTCCTCATCGGCCAATTACCGTGAACGGGGGGATGGTCATGCGTGGCTGGTACGATATTGTCGGTCTACCAATTCTTGGCGAAAGTGGATTTGAAGAAGATCGTATCGGCATGACGGATTCTCAGCGCGTCGTCTCCGGACTAATTGCCAGGCAAAACGATCAAGGCATACCGGCCGACAGCATCATTCTTGCCGGATTTTCACAAGGCGGCGCTATCGCACTGTATGCTGGCTTGCGAATGAAAGAACGTTTGGCCGGCATCATTGCCCTATCTACCTATATGCCTTTCGGATCACAATTGGAACAGGAAAGGAATCCCGCGAATGCCAACACACCTATCTTCTATGCACATGGTGTCATGGATCCACTCATCAATATTTCGGCCGCTATGCTAAGCCGCAATATCCTGCAGGATCTGGGGTATTCGGTTGAATGGAAAACCTATCCAGTTCCCCATTCCGTGCACCCTGAAGAAATCCACAGTATCGGTGAATTCCTCAAAAAGTCCTTGTTCTAGCCTGTCTGGACATGTATGGACCGAACTATGGCTGGGTAGTAGCAAAGTAATGTAATGGCTCTTAACGTCATGAAACAGATCAGGGCCAGAAACAATCCATGATTACCCATCCATGACTGAAAAAAATACGCCAACAGCAAATATCCAGCCGTTGAGAGAAGCATCGCATTGCGCATCTGTCGGGTATGGCCAACTCCAATAAACAGGCCATCAAGCTGAAAACTCAAGAACGAAAACAAGGGCAGGACAATCATCCAAGGCAAATACTGTTTGGACAACTCGGCGATTGTGAAAAGATTGGTAAACCAGCCGATAATGGTACCGCCAGCAACGAGAAAAAGCAGGCTGAAGAAACAGGCAGTCAACAATGCCCACAATGTTGTCAATCGCACCACTCGGAGAAATCGCTTGCGTTGTCGAGCACCATACGCACCTCCGCCTAACGCCTCTGTTGCATGTGCAAAGCCATCCACGCCGTATGCCATGAAGGTCTGAAGATGCATCAAAATGGTATTGGCCGCCAGAATCAACTCGCCATGTCGGGCACTTTGGTCCGTGAAGAAGGCAAAACAGAACATCAAGCACACAGTCCGGACAAAAATGTTGCCGTTGGTAACCGCCAGATGTTTCAGGGTGTGCGAATCAAAAAGCTCATGCATTCTTGTATTTCGTATCGCCTGCATCAAATGCTGTCTGAGCAGGAAGAAGCCCAGAAGGGCTGCGCTGTATTCGGCAATCAAGGTCGCCCATGCAACACCCGGAACACCAAGATTCAGAACCGGTACAAACAAAAGGTCCAGCACCAGATTGGTCAGGTTCAAAACCAGTTGCAGCACCAGAGCCATGCGAGTGTTATGCAATCCCACAAAAACGCCAGTGAATACAAATACACACAGTGCGGCCGGGGCACTCCAGATTCGAATATTTGCATAGTCCGAAGCAAGCGATTCGACCCGCTCTGTGCTGTCAAGAATGTACAGGGCAAGATTAATCAACGGCTTGCCCAAAAAAACAATAAGGATTCCTGCCGTGAGGCTAATCGCAACAAATCGCAACAGGAAATCACAAATCTCCCGATCATTCCGGGACCCGTAAGCTCGGGCGATATATCCGGTCACACCCATCTTCAAAAAACCGAACCCCCAATACAGGAAACTGAAGATTAATGCACCAAGAGCAACTGCGCCGATGTGATAGGATCCCGAGAGGTGACCGACAACTGCGGTATCTACTGCACCAACGATTGGCACAGTCAGGTTAGAGAGAATCATCGGCCCCGCCAGAGCCCAGACTGTCCGATGCGAAATAGGTTGATCCGAATCACTCAACATGAGTTATGGCGTTTCCGGGTTTATGATGAATTGATGACTTCGGCCCATCAGTCCAGATTTCCCGAATCACGGTTCGTAAAGCCATCAAGGAAACAATAAAGGCAGGACTTCCTAATCATGGCCAACTGATTTCGG
This sequence comes from Gammaproteobacteria bacterium, assembly GCA_022822625.1. Lineage (GTDB taxonomy): Bacteria > Pseudomonadota > Gammaproteobacteria > Arenicellales > Poriferihabitantaceae > Poriferihabitans. The sequence continues at coordinate 18,185 of JAJEAV010000078.1, forward strand.
ACAGGCCCGTGACCAGACATGCATGATTTCAACACCGGATAGATAGAATCAAGGACAAATTCTGAAACGGTACTCGCCCGCAAGCCTCCAACGCTACAGTTGCTGCTTTATCCCACGGGAATCCATATACGCCACAGGACAATGCCGGCTGGGCTACCGATTGACAGCCTCTTTCCATGGCAAGGCCCAGACTTGACTGATATGCACTGGCAAGAAGCACTTCTGGGTCAGGGTCAACCCCATAGATCGGGCTGTTCGCACTATGGATAGCACCATCGACTCCGCCACCACCCAGCATTTCCTGGTTGGCAGCATTGACTATTGCATCAGCTCTGGCCTTGGTGATGTTTCCCTGGACAAGTTGAATATGGTTGGCGAATCTACTCACTGCTCCCATGTACGATGAATTAAGAGATTCCACAATAGTGCAAAAATTCTACCGTAACACCTAACAAGCCGGTAAAGAATTCTCAATAAATCTTTTACGTCGGAGAAAAACCACTCGGCGAAAATAACCAGATCCGATCAAGAATATGACAAGGTCGCGGATGGATAGTCATATCAGAGTACATAAGGTTCATACAATAGAGATTGTACGTCCCTGACAATGGCACCAGAGGCCAAAACCTGATCAACGGTGTGTTCGGCGTACTGCAGTGGACAACCATGGACCAAGGCCGATATCTGTCAATGGATTTGGCTAGGCGATTCCGGAGTGCTCCATGAAAGACACTGGGGGTTGGGGCGCTTTCTCTTGGAGGCAGCAATTTTCCCACATCTTGCAGTATCACGAAATCTACTTCCAGTTCCTGTCTGTCTTGGAAACAGCAGGATTCGATTCGTCCATGGCACTGACCTGATGTACTACCATACCGGTTCCACGGACTCTTGCCACGGCGTTTGCCGGAACGTTCCGGAATACGGCGGTACGACGATGACCTGACCGGTTATTTCCAGAACATGCAGCCGTGGGTACAAGCACAAAAATACTTTGTCCAGAGATCCGGGTTCGGGTGGAAGGGTCGGCTACAGAAGCATAGAAGAAGAAACTAGCGGAGATCAAGTCCAGTCGAGAGAAAAGAGGGTGAGGATGAACCTTGAGCGATGCCGCCACGGAGACACGGGAAAGAGCAATAGACGCCTCCCTGTCCGGTTCTACCGCCAATACTCTCCATCAACCCGGACAAACCCCGTACACAACAAGCACGCATTTTCATCACCATTCCCCCAAGAACAGAAACCTTAAAAGGCGTACATTGCATTACAGGCTTGGATTCGGGAAATCACCCATTTTTTGCAATCTGAAAATTTCTCCTACCCCGGAATGTAGTTCGAAAAACCTGGAAACCATGCAGTAAGTTCATGTGTACACGTGTATACCCGATAACGCATCAAGGTAGATCCCCCGCACTCCGTCCCAAGGTCCTGCTCACCACAATTCCGACAAAAGCGAAATTGCAGTCAAACCCGGCCCGCAAACCAAGGATTACGGGAATTTACTCCAATGCAAAAACCCATCAATAAATCGCAAAAAATAGATTGCTCATCGTTCGATTATGGGCTTAAAATCGCGTTGCCTGATTGGTCGTTCATATTCGTTGAGGTGCGCTACCGTGTTTAGCCTTGTAAGTTCTGTTTGGGCGCTTTTGCTGGGGTTCGGCCTGATTATGCTCGGCAATGGGCTTCAAGGTACCCTGCTCGGTGTTCGGGCTACCATGGAAGGGTTTTCGACATTCATCACCGGGGTGATGATGTCAGGATATTTCATTGGCATGATCATCGGTTCCATCATGGCACCCAGACTGATCAGGCGCGTCGGACACATCCGGGTTTTTGCTGCTCTGGCATCATTGGCTTCCATATCCATTCTGGCTCACGGTTTGTACATTGATTCCTGGGTGTGGACGTTGATGCGGGTTTTGACGGGAATCTGCTTTGCCGGACTGTATGTTGTAACCGAAAGCTGGCTGAACGACCGTACCAGCAACGAAACCCGAGGCCAGATGTTATCCGTGTATATGCTGGTTGCCACATTGGGACTCGTTGCGGGACAGTTCCTGCTCAACTATCGTGACCCTACTCTGCTTGACCTGTTTATCATTGTATCGGTCTTCATCTCGGTTGGGGTGATTCCGGTTCTCTTGACTGCTCGACCCGCACCGTCTTTTGAAAGTGCCGGGTTCATGTCGCTCAAGGAACTGTATCATGCTTCTCCATTTGCTGTGGTTAACAATGCTCTGGTAGGCATGGTTCAAGGAACCATCATGGGTTTTGGGGCTGTCTATGCCGCCGAAGTACTACCCGATATCGAGCTCATACCGCTGTTTTTATCGAGTTTTCTTTTCGGCAGCTTGATTTTTCAATGGCCAATCGGATGGCTGGCAGACCAGGTCGACCGCCGCCTTGTGATTGGCATATTGAGCAGTGTCTCTTTTGCAGTATGTATTCTATTGCTATACATGACAAAGGGGACCGCAGTGTATTTCCTGACCATGCTGCTACTCGGCGGAACCGTCATGCCGCTTTATTCCCTAGTCATCGCACATGCCAATGACCGACTTGACTCGAGCCAGATTGTAGAGGCGAGCGGTTGCCTGGTACTGGTTGCCGGAATAGGCTTGAGTGCTGGCCCGGTACTGGCTGGATTTCTGATGGAAATATTCGGCAATAGTGCTTTTTTCGGATTCCTGGCAACGGGTTTTTTGATGATCGTAGCCTTTACAACATGGAGAATGAAGGTCAGTGAAGCAGTCAAGCCGGACGACCAGATTCCATCGGTGGAACCTGGTCTTATTGGAACACCGGTTGCCGAATTCAACGCGCCGGAAGCTGACGTATACGTCGAGGCCCTGGCGCAGGATGAACCAGATGTTGCGGAGAAAACCCAGCCCCAATCAGGCAACAAACAATAATCGATAAGCTTGTGTCAAGTAATGACAGTCGTGGTCGATTCCTGCCTACGATCACACATGTAACGCAAGATTGTATAACCCAGAATACCCGAGACCAGCGATCCGGAAAGCACCCCTATTCTGAGTGAAGCCTGGTGTGATGGATCGGAAAAAGCCAGCATGCCGATGAACAGGCTCATGGTAAACCCAATTCCGGCTAATGCTGATGCGCCCCAAAGCTGAAGCCAGGTCACGCCTTTGGGAAGTTCACAGAACTTGAGCCTGATAATCAGAAATGAAACCCCCATGATGCCGATCTGATTGCCAAAAAACAGCCCCAGTGCAATCCCGAATGGAACCGGGCCAAAAATTTCATCAGCGGTCAACCCTACCAACCTTACCCCGGCATTGGCAAATGCAAATATCGGCATCACCAGTAGCATTACATAAGGCTGTAACGCGTGCTCTGCACGAAGAAGCGGTGATATCTCATCAGGGTTTTGGGTACGAAGCGGGATAAAAAATGCGATCGCAACCCCAGCCAAAGTCGCATGCACACCGGACTTCAGAACTGCCACCCACATCACCAAACCAACCAGGATATATGGGAGTAGTCGATTAACTCTCATCATGTTGAGAATCAGCAACACAATACCCGCGCCACATGCGACAAGTAGTGATTGTAGAGACAGTTCGGCCGTATAGAACACTGCGATAATGAGGATTACGCCCAGATCATCAATCACCGCCAGTGTTAACAGAAAAACCTTGAGCCCGATGGGGATTCGAGTGCCCAACAAGGCCAGCACACCGACTGCAAAGGCAATATCTGTTGCTGCAGGTACTGCCCACCCGCGAAGCGCAACGGGGTCTCCCTGATTGATGATACTGTAGATGATTGCAGGCATTGCCATACCGCCGACCGCGGCCAAGGCAGGCAAAATGGCCTGCCGCACGGTAGAAAGGTTGCCCTGAATCAATTCACGTTTGATCTCCAGGCCAACCAGCAGGAAAAACAACGCCATCAGGCCGTCATTAATCCACAGTAACAGCGGTTTATCCAGCGACAGTTCGCCGAGCCGTACAACGAACGGTGTTCCAAGTATCGAATGGTAAAGACTGGATAAAGCGGAGTTGTCGATAATCAAGGCGAAGGCCGCAGCAATCAAGAGTAAAACGCCCCCTGCCGCTTCGTGTTTGAGTAGCTCGGAAATTCGTCGTGACAAGGCCCTCATAATCTGATCTCTTTTTATTGGCTGGTACTTTTCTGATCGTATCGGATCGTGCTATCCGATCTGGACGGTCTGGACAGTACCTGCCTCCATGGCTTTTCTGACAACAGCGCCTGCGACGGCCAAGTCCTGAAGACCCATACCCGTACTATCGAACAGCGTAATGTCCTCATCATCCGAGCGCCCCGGATGAGTGCCATTAACCACCTCTCCCAGAGGCGTTATCCGCTCTTTGGTAATGAGCCCTTCGGCAAAGGCATGTTGTGCCTCTCCAATCGAAGTTGATTGATCAATTTCATCGGCAAAGACTTTCGCACTCGCAACCAGTTTCGACTCAACCTCCTGCTTCCCATAGGTATCCGTACCCATGCATGCAATATGTGTGCCCGGCCGAATCCAGTGATTCATGAGCAATGGAGCAAAACTGGATGTGATGGTGATGATTACATCTGCCTGCACACAGACTTGTTCGATCGTTGTCGCTTCAAACGGCAACCCCACCTCTCCAGCGACCTTGCCCAAATTTGGCAGGTGTTCCGGATGATAGTTCCAGGCAACTACCTTTTCGAAGTTCCTTTGCTCAGCCGCCGCCCTAAGCTGAAAACCTGCCTGATGACCGGCTCCGATCATACCCAATATCATAGAGTTTTCGCGTGATAGAGTCTCGATCGAAACAGCAGATGCTGCTGCTGTCCGGATTGCAGTCAGATAGTTCCCGCCCACCAGAGCACTCAGTCGACCGGTATCCGGATCAAACAGACAAACGACTGACTGGTGGTTGGTGAGGCCCTGTGCCATATTGCCAGGCCAATACCCGCCACCTTTAACGCCCAGTGTCATGGAGATCTTGTCAAATCCCGATTTGAAGCCGTAAAACGCGTCGGCATGTCCAATCGCTTCTCTGACCACGGGAAAGTTACGCGCTTCACCACTCGCCATGCGACCAAACATATCCTTGACAGCATCAAAGGCCCCCCCGGAATCTATCAACTGTTTGCAATCGTCTTCTGTAACGATCAGAATATCATTGCCATGCATATCATTTCCCGTGTTCAGTCGTGACTGGACCAGCAAGACAGATGGGGATGCCAGCCATCAACAGATTGTCCCGCATATCGGATCAGTAGCTCAGTAGGCCTTGCCCCTGGCACTCACTGGCCATAAGGTCTCGACCTTGCCGCCCCGTATACCGACATACCAGTCGTGTACATTGCATGTGGGATCACAATGACCGGGTACCAGACGCAGCTTCTCATTGATCGTGAGAGCACCATCGGGATCGGAAATCACGCCATGCTCATCCGAACATTTGATGTATTCAACATCCTTGCGTCCGAATACCACTGGCAATCCACTGTCAACGGATTGTGCTTTCAATCCCGCATCACAAATCGCCTTATCTGATTTTACATGACTCATGACCGAGGTCAGAATAAACAAGGCATTTTCCCACTCTCCCTGATCGATACGATTGCCCTGCTTATCCAGAACACGTCCATAGTCCGCATCCATGAAGGCATAGGAACCACACTGGAGCTCGTTGTAGACACCCGAATCGGTTTCGAAATAATAAGACCCGGTACCGCCACCTGTTACGAGTTCCGCCTTCAACCCAGCTTCTTCAAGTGCTGTTACGGCTTCCTTGACCATGGCTACCGCAATGTCAACTTTCTCCTTGCGCTCGTCATAGCTGTCGATGTGCTGCATGGCACCCTGATAGGCTTGAATGCCAGTGAACCTGAGTCCCGGTGCACTGTCAATGACCTTGGCAATGTCAACTACATCCTGACTATTGCTCACTCCACAACGGCCAGCCCCACAATCGATTTCAACCAGACATTCAATCTGGCTGCCGTGTTTTTCAGCAGCTTCTGACAGGTCAACTACATTTTTCTGGTCATCGACACAAACAATGGTGCGGGCACCATAACCGGGCAGGCGTGCCAACCGGTCAATCTTGGCAGGATCCCGTACCTGGTTCGATACCAGTATATCGGTGATTCCACCCCGTGCGAAGACCTCCGCCTCGGAAACCTTCTGACAGCAGACTCCAACACTGCCGCCGAGTCGCTCCTGCAGTTTCGCAACATCAACGGACTTGTGCATCTTGCCGTGAATACGATGACGCATGCCGTGGGTCTTGGCATAATCACCCATCTTGGCGATATTGCGTTCCAGCGCATCCAGATCAAGGATTAGGCAAGGTGTCTGAATTTCACTTTCGTCCATGCCGATCGCTGCCGGCACATCATAGCCAACTTCAAGTTCCTCCATATTTTCAATCATCCTGTTCATGTTTCTTCTCCGGTTCGGTCAAGTCTGATACCATGGCAATTTGTCGATATCGACATTGCCACCTGTAATAATTACACCGACTCGCTTGCCGGCAAAGATTTCCTGATGTTTGAGAATTGCCGCCAGGGGTACCGCGCAAGACGGTTCGATAATCTGCTTCATGCGAACCCAGAGAATCTTCATGGCCTCAATGATTTCCTCTTCACTGACCGTCAAAATATCCTTGACGTGATTCGACACGAAATGCCAGGTTAGTTCCTTGAGTGGCACTTTAAGACCATCTGCAATTGTGACAGGGGCATCGTCTGCGATAATGTGGCCCGCCCGTAAACTTCGACAAGCATCATCGGCCTGTTCCGGTTCTGCTGCATAAATGTCAATATGTGGTGCGATGTTTGACAGGGTCAGGCAAGTGCCCGAGATCATGCCGCCACCTCCAATCGGTGCGATAACCGCATCCAGTCCTGCAACCTGTTCGATCAATTCACGAGAACAGGTGCCTTGCCCGGCAATAACCCGGGGATCGTTGTACGGATGGACAAATTCCGCTCCAGTTACCCTCTCGACTTCGGCGAACACCTGTTCCCTTGAACTTGTTGACGGCTCACATTCGGTGATAACGCCACCGTAACCAATAACAGCTTTTTTCTTGGCTTCCGGTGCCGTGCGTGGCATCACTACATGACAGGGAATACCACGACATCCAGCCGCATAGGAAAGGGATAATGCATGGTTGCCGGAGGAGTGCGTAGCCACTCCTTTTTTCGCTTGTTCCTCCGTCAGTCCAAACACTGCATTCGATGCACCTCGCACCTTGAATGCACCTGCCTTTTGCAGACTCTCCAGCTTAAAGAAAAGCGCCGCGCCACTCATGCGGTCAATCGTGCTTGAGGTCATGACCGGCGTTCTGTGAACATACGGAGATATACGTTCATGCGCAACAACTACATCGTCATAGGTAGGGATGTTGAGTGGTTCAGCTTGCTTGTTCATTCGACTTTCTTCAAATCTATTCTTCAACTGGAATGAATCGCCGTACGGCGATAGTATTCTTGTGCCGCACGGGTTCCTGAACCTAGTTCAATCGGATATCCCAGATCTGCCATGGCCATTTCCGTGACAGCGATACCCGAAAGCATGATCATATCTGTCATGGCACCCAAGTGGCCGATTCGAAATACCTTTCCATCAAGTGGCCCAAGACCTATACCAAAAGACACTGCATAGGTACCTGTCAATCGATTCGTCAGGGCATTGGAATCAAACCCTTCTGGCACCCAAACCGCACTCACGGTATCGGAATACAGTTCAGGGGATTTCGCACACAGCTCGAGGTTCCATGCATTTATGGCTTCTCGAACCCCTGCCGCGATGCGACGATGGCGCGCGAAAACATTTTCCAGACCCTCTTCAAAAAGCATATCCAGACTCTCTCTTAGCCCATAGAGCAGTTGCAGGGGCGGAGTATAGGGGTAACCGCCAGAACTGTTGGCGCTCAACATGTCCTTGAAGTCGAAAAACATCCTTGGACAGGCTGCCAACTCCGATGCCTGCAGGGCTTTGGGACTAACACCCAATAATGCGATACCTGTAGCGAGCATTAAGCCTTTCTGGGACCCTGTGACGGCAATGTCCACGCCCCACTCGTCCATACGGAAATCCATGGAGGCCAGAGAGGACACGCAGTCCACAAACAGCAACGCAGGATGATGACTTGCATTCATTGCATCACGTACCGCCCTTACGTCGGACTTCACACCGGTAGCTGTTTCATTGTGTGTCACCAGAACAGCCTTGATCTGGTGTCCGGTGTCCTTACCCAGATGTTCTTCGAAAAGATCGGCCGGAGCGCCAGTACCCCATTCACATTCAATCACTTCAACCTCAAGACCGTGCCGCTGACAAAGATCGATCCAGCGGTGCGAAAACATGCCATGCCGTGCGGCGAGGACCTTATCGCCTGGAGATAACGTATTGGAGATTGCAGCCTCCCAACCTCCCGTACCTGACGAAGGATAGGTCAGGACCTGTCCCTCCGTTGTCTTGAATACTTTCTTCATGTCTTCAAGTACCGGCAGGAACAACTCAGCAAATTCGGACGATCGATGATCAATCGTCTGAATACCCATTACATTAATAAGACGATCAGGTATGTTTGTAGGCCCTGGAATGAATACGGGATTTTTTCCAATCATTAATCTAGATTCCTTGTATTGCTCTCCCGAAAACGGCAATCATGACATTACTGGCCGAGTGGGTTTCAGGCGGAAACCCGACAAGCCATGACAATCGTGTGAGGCTGAACTCAAAAAAGACGATATATTTTACACCGCAAATTGACTCGATGAACCTTCAGACAAGGCCAGATCACATGAATCCAAACGGGCTTAGAAGGATATGGCTCGAACGCCAGAATCACGGTTCTGATGATAGAAGTTTCAACTCTTCTGAAGGTTTATTGTAACCCTTGGATGGGAATTTTCAAGACTTCCTACCAGCGGCCAGCAATTCCAATTGTGGAAAACATTTTTGATTAGATCAGGATAATGTATTATCTTATCGAAAGGTTTTCCTGACCGGTTTCCGCGCAGAACAATTTTTGACATTGTCCTGTCAAGAAGACAATGACAGGACAATCAGGAACACCCGTTCCGAATGACTGGGTTTGTTTCGTTTTCTTGCCCAGCAAGACATCTCGAGCAGTTTCCAAGTCTCAACAAAAAGATAAAGTATCATTACAAAACAATCGCCTATAAGATTCCATCAAAAAATAGTCTCCATAATTAGAATTGCTGGATATCAAGAGAAACTGACCATTCTATTACCGGTTTGTTATGGTTCCGGCATGGCAATCGATTTGAAAACACGATCATGAACCTGTTGGCGTTGACCATTGTACCGGTAAAGCGGAAACAGGAAGCAGGCTTTCTGGAGCATATGGGAATGGGTGTTCCTCGGAAGATTATCCGGGGGATAAAAGAGCACAATGGCACCGACCCGGAGTTGCTGGAAGAGGGTGAGCGGTTTGTTGTGAGACTGCAGGGCTGATAACTGCCAAGGTTTCAGGATTGGGGCTGTTGCACTTTAAAGTGGAACTCGGGCTGTTCTTGATCCAGAATTTTCATCATTTTCAGAATAAATAATTATTCGGTTCGGCCCAGACGCCCTGACCGATTTTTCGAGAAGTCAGCGCAGGTTTTGGAGAAACCTGCGCCATGTGCACATGTTCGAATATAGTGATCTTTCCTGGAGGTTGTCGTCCCGACCTTGTGGAATATGGAAATGTTTGTATCTTCGATAAATTTATCGAGATGGCATCATGTCGTTGGGCGTGTTTTCAAGCTTTCAGTATATTGAGCGAAGGCGATGTTCCAGCGTATCCGATCATATCTCACTCGACCATGTAGCTGGTCAAAAACGAATTTCTATAACGGCATGATGTCCAGTTTCTCGTCTCAGTTTCCTTTCAGTGAAATTTATATTACTACGTCGTCACCTCGTTTACCAAATTCATCAGCTTTGCGTAGTCAGTGACTACGTCGTATTCCACCTTTTCCGTTGTAATTTTCTGGTTTAGGCTGGCGAAAAATTTCCGTGCACATTCGATCTTGGCTTTTTCTATCTCGCGTAACTCCATTGAGGACATGGACCCTTTGGTTTCTGCAACGAAATAGATGTTTTTCACTTTTCCCTGTTTAAACGAAATAGCCCAATCAGGGTTATAGTCGCCAACGGGTGTAGGTATTGAGAAACCTCTCGGTAATTTTGCATAGACGAAGATTTCCGCACTTATATCGAGTTTTTCAACGAAGCTCCGTTCAACATCAGAATCGGTCACGCAATAGTCGTAGATATGGTTATTGAGCTTGCTGGTCGCACGTGAGAAATCCTGGCCTGTCTGTGCTGCCGTGAAGATATTGGTATCGAAGCGACCCTCCACCTCATCGTAGGAGAGATGTTCAATGATTGCCGTCGCTTTCTGCTCGCTTATTAGGCGAGATGCTTCGGTGATGAAGTGTTCTGGGTTATTACGGAACTGATCGAAAACTGCAGGCTGAATACTAGATAGAATTAGAGCTATGGTTTTACGCGTGAGTTGAACGGCCTCGGCGATTTTACCAATTAGGTCATACTTCACATCTGAGTGAACATCACCACCGTATTCGGTAGTGGTTTCGGTTAGTTTGAAACTTTCACCCGACTTGAGTTCCTGGTCCGATATTGCCGAAGATTGCTCGCCTCTATGTATCCTGTACTGTAGTGGAGTAACTCGTAGGTGGGTATTTATCGCTTCAATAGCCTTACGAATAAGTTCGTCAGACTCAAAATCAACACGATAGACCCTCTTTCGATTGATGCGTGACCAGAGTGCCTGAAATTCATTTTTATGAAAATTGTCATTAAGAGGGTTGGTCTTCGGCTTACGACCGTTTTCGATCTTGGGCAGCTTGCTGTCATCGAAGACGCTGTCGATCAGATCAATGATCTGGTCTCTGTAAGGTTCCAAGTCATCGGGGAAGGTTGCGAGCTCCCCGTTTTCCTTGTCTGAATGATAGAGGTTTGTAATTTCGTCGGTGTCGTTTGTGTAGTCGTGCTTTATCAAATAGCGATATATCTGCCTTGCCATTTGTTCTAATATTTCAGTGGGTCCCTGCTCGGTATTCATAATCTTTCCAGTGAAATACTCTACTGTAGCTTTGCGAGGACGAGTTGAGAGAGCTTCAGCAATCTCTGTTTGTAAGCCTGTGACGAAGTCTTTATAGCTCTCGTTTGCAATAACCGTCAAAACGTTGATTTCATGAACAACTGCAGGTATATCCATACGTTCACCATGCTGGTTAACAGAAAGACGAAGTCCACGTCCGACTTCTTGACGGCGCGAAATGGTATTGTTGCTATGCTTGAGCATGCATATAACAAAAACATTTGGATTGTCCCATCCCTCGCGTAGTGCCGAGTGAGAAAAGATGAAACGTGTAGGCTCATCAAGCGCAAGAAGACGTTCTTTGTCTTTCAGTATCAAGTCATAAGCGTCTACATCATCTGACAGCCCTGCGCTTTCACCTCGTGTTGCCGCTTCTGGGTCTTTCATCCTGTTCGTTTTCTTGTCGATAGAAAAGTATCCATTGTGCGTGGTGTCTGCCTCAATGCCCTCTAGGTATTTCCTATAAATGTCATTGTCGGCTGGGATCTCTGAAAGATACTCATCTTTCAGGTATCTGTACTCTTCTTCGAAAGTACGCGCATATTCGCCCTTGCAATCCTCTCGATCGTAATCTCGGTATTTAACAACCTCGTCAATAAAGAACAGAGAGAGCACTTTGATACCTTGGGAGAAAAGATACTTCTCTTTATCGAGGTGAGCTTTGATTGTCTCACGGATTTGAATACGCCGAATATCCTTTTGATTTACATCGCCAGTTGCTTCACCTGCTCGCAGAACTGTACCGTTTGTGAATTCTATGCAGTCATTGTTACAGTCGACCTGCGAGATTATAAAGTCATGATATTGGTCGAGTTCTTTTGATACATCGTATAGATTACGGCCAGACTCAAGTCTTCGCAGTTGCCGTTTGATTGTTCCGGATTGCTGTTTTATTTCCATTTCGATCCGTGCGACCGGTGCCTTTTTCGAAATATCGATTCCCTCAAGGTAGAGATATGCGTTGGTTCCTGCGAGTCCATGTGTCTGGATTCCCCGTACGTCAATCTTCTTCACGAGTTTCTGGTTATAAGCATCCAAAGCATCAAGTCGGTGCACTTTGAGGTGGTTTGTCTTATGAGTCGCCGAATATCGCAGAATCATCAGTGGTTTGAACTTCGGTAACGCATCCATTGTCGCCTTGCCCTCCATCTTTTGGGGTTCGTCTAGAATGAGGATCGGGCGGTTGCTACTGATAACGTCAATGGGGCAACGCGACTGAAAGTCATCAAGTTCATCATATATGCGGCGATTGTCGGCCCCCTTGGCATTGAACGCCTGGATATTGATGATCATCACGTTTATCCCAGCGTCTGAAGAGAAATTTTCTATCTCATGCAGGCGCTTCGAGTTATAAATGAAGAAACGTGCTTTTTTCCTATGACTCTCGGTGAAATGGTCTGCTGTGATCTGAAAAGACTTATAGATTCCTTCTCGAATAGCGATACTTGGCGTTATGACAATAAACTTCGACCAGCCATATCGCCTGTTCATTTCAAATATAGTCTTGATATAGCAATAAGTTTTTCCGGTGCCGGTTTCCATCTCGATATCAAGATTGAGTGCTGCTCCTGGATTGTAACTCTTGGCTTTCGGCTTTATTTGACCAGAACGATCGGCCTCAGTGACGTCGCTCAAAGATTCTGCAGGAGTTAGGTTTTGACGCTTCTGAACATTTTGAATGTTGGTCAATAATTCCCCTTTTGATAGTTGTATGTCTTCGTTCTTGAAACCCTCTTCAAAAGTTGTTGTCTGAACAGCCCTACCCGGATCAATGCGATAGTGCCCGCTGCTATTCGGCTGTCCTGCAAAGCAATCCACTACTGCTTCCACGGCATTCGATTGATAAGGTTGAACCTTGAATTTGAACTTCATGTTGCCGACCATTGAAATTTATTCTGCAAGTTCTAATTTTTATTCTGCTTTTTTTCTATAAGCGCCCATTCAGGGGCTTTCCTTGATCCCGTGTTTTCAATGACTCCTCTTTTTCTGAGCTTTGTTAGAAGGTTGGCTATCTTGCTTTTTTTCTGATCCTGATCAAGGACTTCACTCATTTTTCCAATTAGTAGGTTATCCAATTCGGTACGAGAGGCGTTGTCAAATTTTTCCAGATAGTCAGTGATGAATTTTGCGTAAAATTCGTCGTCTTGTACGCGTGCTTGGATATAGTCATAGTCAGCTTTCTGGGAAGTTGTTGCCGCGATATTCGCGGAGACATAGAAATTCGGTTTGCGTCCTTCAATCAATTTATTACGACGTAGTCGTTTCACCATGTCGTTGGAAATGGAAAGTTTCTTCTGTACTCGGTCAAGCGCCAGAACTTCGTCAAGAGGCAAGTCCGTTTTCTGGATTAGCAAACGGCTGTAGGCTGAATCTATGACCCTGCCATAAATTGTAAGATTTACTGCGGCCTCTTCCAGCCGATAGTCCGGCATAGGAAAAAAGCGTTTTGCTTGCTCAACATGTATTGAACGGATGCCGCGTCCTAGAGTATCGATCATATTCAACTCGACCATGGCGTTGGCCAAGAACGGATTTCTATAACGACGCGGTGTCCGGCTGCCCGTTATATAGTCATCCGGTTTCCCTTCATAGAAAAAACCTTCATTTTCAAATACCAGGCGGTCAGAAAATTCTGTGACGACTATACGTGCATTACGCGTGTAATCCTGATGAGCAATACAGTTATGCAATGCCTCCATCACAATACGTTGATCATATTTGGAAACTTCCACTGCTACCAGTTGATTCTCTGGCAGAATGCGCACCTGAATATTCCTGATATTGTCATAGAGTGCTGTACTGGTCAGTAAAAATGGCAAGCTGAAGTGTTCATAGGCGCTTTCTTCTCCCTCCAGTCTCCATGTTAATTGCGCCGGATGAGGTGAGAGCTTGAAAGACGCCATATCCTTGCCAAGCAATAGCAAAGCTGTGCGGGTGACTTGGCCATTCTGTGTGACTCTTGCCCGATCCAGAAAAGTCGCAAGAGGCCAGTTCATCACTTCATCTTCTGGGATGCGGTTGGCATGTTTGCGAGCAAAATCCTCTCTGGCTTTTTGTACAGCATCCCCATCAAGGTCTTCAAATGTTGCATTGGGTACAAGTTGTGCCGACCAGTCTATTGCCATGGTCTGAGAGCGAATCTCATCCTGCTTGTCTAAATGAAGAGAAACGAGACTTTCTCCTGCCCGACTGTAATAATGCCCTTTCCAGGCAACCGGGATTCCCCTTGGTGCGGCCGGAATATGCATCATCACCACGCGGCCCTGATCATGCTGTAGAACATGAATATCCTTGAAATGAAGTCTTGGTTCTGTATTACTGGCGATTTGTTGGTGCAGGCTTTGTAAGTTACCTGGTTCCAGACGATAATTGGTACCAACAACTTGTCTGCTGCTATCATGCACGCCAAACACCAGCCATGCCTCGTCAAGGTTACGCAAATTTGCCTCGTTTGAAAGTGCAGAAAAATAACACCCAATTTTGTCGGTATCAAATTTGTTTTTTGCTTCTTTGAACTCGATCACCTCATTTTCCCATGTGGTAATCAAGGTGTTGAGCTTGTCTGATAGTTTGTCCTGTTTCATATGCTCCTAAATGGACTTTACATCGGTTGCAGGGTGGAGTCGGCGAAATATTTGATCGACATTGATTTTTACGGCATCAGAGGCGAAACCATTGTCTTTGAAGACGACCCGCATTGGCTTATATTTCGCAAGTTCTTTGACAAGGTCTTCGGTTATGTCTGTATCGAAACAGGCTATGAGGTCATAGGGTTCCTCATTGACGAAGAATACCATCTTGCCCTGTATAGTCTCAGCACGAATGGGAAGAGAGAGATCAACCCCCCAGTCTACGAGTACTTGAAACAGCAGGTCTTCGGGGTTGTCTCGCCCCGGTTTAATGTTATCAACCGCGTCCAGAAGATTGTCCTGTTTTATTTCATTGGGTGAATAGTACACATCTGCCATATTGGAAGTATCGACCTTCAGGACACGGAAGCCTATGTCTCGATTCCATTTGGGGTGACATTCACCATTGGTAACTCTCTTTCCCGCCAAGATGATGCGCTTTTTTGATATTTCTGACAAGTTTACAAACCCTGATTGTGCGGCTACTGATCCCTCTGGGACTTGTTCTGAAATTTGGACCAGTACAAATCTGCGTTTTCCACCATCCTCTGCATTGAGACGCATGATAGCGTCAGCTGTCGTTGCAGAACCCGCAAAGAAATCAAGCACGGTAAAGTCCTTATCAGAAGAGTTGATTAGACGAATTAACTCTGAAATGATTTCAATACTTTTGGGGTTCTCGAAAGGGAGGTCATAGTCCTTTTTGATCTGAGAAACTTCAATATCGCTCCAGTTTGAAGATCTAAGAGTAGTATCTGAAGGTGGAATCCAGTATTGGACCCCCCCATTTTTGCCAGTTCCATTTTTAATACGTCGCACAAATTTAAGTGATTCAGCTGTTTTTCGCCAATACTCTTCTAGAGTAATTTGACTAGAATATTCCTCAACATATTTTTTGTAATTCGCTACGGCTTCAACCGCCCTTTCTCTTGACCAGCGCCATTGTCCAGTACTCGGAGTAAAACCGAGGAGTTCATACCTCATTGTGGGCCTGTCTGCGCCACTCCAAAAAACATTCCATCTACCTGTTGTATTACCCCCCCCCCCCCGGTTTTTTCACCCTAATAGCATTCATGAGGAATTTTCGGCTTTTTGCATAAATAAGAACATACTCAAAGCCGATGTTCATACTATATAGCCCTTCCTCGGCAAACTGAGAATTTAAGCTTTTGACTCTTCTACGGACAAGGATCGTGTTTCTATAATTTTCTTCACCAAAAACCTCATCGCATAATTTTTTTAGATTCGCTTTCTCACCTTCATCAATCGAGATGAAAATCGCCCCGTCATCTGACAGCAAATTCCGCGCAATCTTCAAGCGTGGGTAAAGCATAGTCAGCCAATCCGAATGAAAACGCCCGTTACTCTCAGTATTTGCTACAAGCCTATCACCTGATTCCGAAGTTTGATTAGATTTGCTGAAGTATTCCTTAGCGCTCTCTGAAAAATTATCTTTAAAGATAAAGTCATTTCCCGTGTTATATGGAGGATCAATATAAATCATTTTAATTTTTCCGAGAAATGCAGTTTGTATTGTTTTCAATACCTCAAGATTGTCTCCTTCAATAAACAGGTTTTTCGTCGTACCAAAATCGATACTTTCTTCACGGAATGGCCGTAGGGTTTTTGTGATGGGGGTATTCGCGGCCAATAGGGCACCTCGCTTCCCTGGCCAATTTAAGTGATATCGCTCTTGCGGTCCCTCCACTATATGACCGATCAACTCTTGGCGAAGTTGATCAAAATCGACGGCATAACAGACCTTTCCGTCCTTGTCTCTTGCCTCGGCTACACATCCCGGAAATATTTCACGAATTTTTATAATGTTTTCATCTGTGAGGTTTGGGCTATGCATTTTCAGTTTTTTCATATATGTACCCATCTTCTTCATTCGTTGCCATGGTCGTTGCACCAAGACGTTGCAGTTCTTTCGTCACTTTCCGCAACTCGGCGTTAATCCCAACACGTTTATTGAATTGTTTTTCTCGAGCGATGCGGATCATGATACGTTCCGCTTCGCGCTGTTTCGCACGAATCTCTTCCATACGCTCAACGCGCTTTGCAATAGACTCTTCAGTTTCAGAAGAAATCGGAATCAGTGTACTCAAAAGCTTGTCATAGAGTACACCAAGATTCCGGGCAGAAGGGAGAGGTTTCCGAAGGCTATCATCAACTACCCACTCTGTTCCAAAATACTCACTAACCACCCATTTCGTATTGTTGGCTTCGTTAGGGCGCTTATATGATGCAATTGCCTTTCGCTTGCCCGTTTGGGCTAGTTCGAAAATGATTGGAAATGCAATTGCCTTGTCGATTGCTCGCAAGACCTCCTCATTCAACTCTCCCCTTCGAAGATTGATCTGGAAAACCTGTATTTCAGGAGTCGATTTGGTGGCTACAAGGTTGATGGTTTCTGGTGCAAGTTTGTATTGCCAGACGATTTGATCAACTTGGTCAACAAAGAGTTGCTTTAGTTTGACTCCGGCTTTCGTGTACTGGTAAATCTTGGTCTTGGGAAGCACTTTACCAAACCATGCGGCTTTCGGATATTCAAAGAAAGCTGTCATTCATCGGCTCCTTCAATTACCAAGAAGGCTATCAGTTCAAAGTCATCAAGGCCAGCAATCGTATTCACAAGTGCTGTTGTTCGACCGCTAGTGAACAGGCTGTCTAGGTCTTTCTCCTCTTTCAAGTCAATCATCGACCGGATAGCGGAGCTCAAGAGTTCCGATTGCTGATTCATCTTTCGCCCATCATCAGTTCGTTCATTGAATAAGCGGCAGACTTCCGGGACAGGTTCGGTGTGACCTTTGCAACTGGTGCGAACCAAATCGAGCAAGCGCTTCACCTCGGTATGGTCAATGACAACCTCTCCACTATTGGATATATAAACCAGATAGTAGGGATGTAATCGGTTCTGTTGATTGATGTTCACGCTGTCATGAATGTTGCGAAGCACGAAGATTATTCCTGGAAAAAGGCCGAGTTCACGGTTAGCAGGTACTACGGCGTGGAATCCATTGGGCATGTGTTCAATATTGCGATTCTCCTTTATGTAATTCAGGAGGTCCATGCGGAAGTCGTTCAGGCCAAGATCAGTGATGGAAACGCCAACCTTCACGTCTTCCAGTCCAATTACTTCATTCTGGAGCCGTTGCAATTGTTCTTTGCGGTAGGCTATTTCATTACTCTTGGCTGTAAGAACGTTGTCATCTCCAGTCGCTGTTACGTCGGCGATCATCATTCGGTTTTCAACTCGCTCTTTGAGATGTATATATTCATCAAGCGTAATGTCTGGCCAGTAATTGACAAGCTGGATTTGCTCATTCGGTGAGCCTATGCGGTCAATTCGGCCAAATCGCTGAATTATTCTTACTGGATTCCAGTGGATATCGTAATTGATGAGATAGTCGCAATCTTGAAGGTTCTGACCTTCAGAAATGCAGTCAGTACCGATAAGGATGTCAATCTCGTTATTATCATCTGGCATGATGAGATGCTTCTCTTTTGCACGCGGTGAAAACAACGTCAGGATTGATTGAAAATCGTAAGTCTTTTGAAGCGTTGTTTTGGGCGTATCTGATCCAGTAACTATTGCCATGTGAAGTGTTTTACTTTCACGAAGATCGGCAGCAATGTTATTGTAGAGATAGTTGGCCGTATCAGCGAAAGCGGTGAAGATAAGTACTTTCCGGTTTTTATGGTTAATCGGGTTGTCGATCTTTTCGCGGATATGATCTTTCAGGTGCTGAAGTTTGGTGTCATCTTCTGGTCGGATCATGCCGATTGAGGCAAGAAGTGTGTTGATAATTTCGAAATCCGCTTTCAGATCGTGCTTCCATGACTGAATGTCCATATCCGCTAGGCTGATCTGAATCTTCTTTCCCACCGTAAAAGCATCAAGGCCACCTAAATCCTCATCATCAGAATCGAACCCTAAACGGTCAGTAAGACAGTCGGAAATTCCGATTGCGCCATCTAAGCATTCAAAGTTGTCAATCGTCCCCAATGTATTCGTTAGGTTGTTTTTCAGGGCATCTAA
Organism: Gammaproteobacteria bacterium; assembly: GCA_022822625.1. Lineage (GTDB taxonomy): Bacteria > Pseudomonadota > Gammaproteobacteria > Arenicellales > Poriferihabitantaceae > Poriferihabitans. Next base: position 36,979 of record JAJEAV010000078.1, read on the forward strand.
GGTGAGCCTGAATGCTTCGACGGAACTCTCCATTCTTTTCAAAAGATTGGTGGTCATTAATGCTTGAAGGCTACGCTCCCGGTCAACTTGCTTAAGTCGACCTCTACCACTACCAACTTCAGTGTCATATAGTTCTTCGTACTTTTCGATACGGCTGGGCAATATATAGCTTAGAGGCGCATAAACCGCGAGTTTCAGTTTTGTCAGTTGTACCACAATCTCGTTGAGGCTCATGACATCTGTACGTGTAGTGAGCGGGCATTGAAAAGAGAGCGGTCTCTTCCGCTCAGGAAATCTGCCAATGTCGGAGGTGTCGTAGAAGGTCTCGATATGCTTGCGTGAACGAGCGATAGTCACACTGTCTAGAAGTTTGAAAAAGTCGAAATCAAGCATCTTCAGGATAGTGGGTGCTGTTCTTTCTTTTTGTGGCAACTTGGACCAAACATTGAATGAGGTCTGTGCCCGGCGAAAAATTTCTTCGACACTGGAAGTGGTTTTCAGTTTCTCATTCAAGGCATCCGATTCTCCCTCATACGCAAGGGCAAGTTGGTTTCTGAGGTCTGTGAATCTATTATTGACAGGAGTTGCCGACAACATCAGAACCTTGGTCTTTACGCCTTCACGCATGACTTGGCTCATGAGTTTCTGATATCGGGTTTCCTTGTCTTTGTAGATATCATTGTTGCGGAAGTTGTGGGATTCATCGATAACAACAAGATCATAATTTCCCCAATTAACACGATCGAGTGGGATGCCAAAGGAATTACCGTTAGTGCGCGACAAATCTGTATGACATAGAACGTCATAATTAAAACGATCTTTAGCAAAGAGATTGGTCTTGAGGTTCGAATTGTAATTGAGCCAGTTATCTGCGAGCTTCTTGGGGCATAGAACAAGCACAGCTCGATTACGGAGTTCGTAGTATTTGATGACGGCCAACGCAGTGAACGTTTTCCCTAATCCAACACTGTCAGCAAGGATGCAGCCGTTGTAAGATTCAAGCTTGTTGATGATACCGGTTGCCGCATCGCGTTGGAAGTTGAATAGTTTGTTCCAAACAACGCTGTCCAAATATCCGGTTCGATCGTTCGGGAGGACATCTTCATCAATTTCTTCTAAGAATCCATTAAATAGATTGTTAAGAATCAGGAAGTAAATTCTCTCGGGAGAGTTTTCAGTGTAAACAGACTCAATATGCAAGCAGACCTCGTCTGTAACATCTTCGAGTTTCTCGGGGTCTGCCCAGATTTCATCAAAAAGTTTAAGGTAGGTGTCAGTGTATGGCGCACCATCAAAGCGGTTTACGAAATTCGAAACTGCGTTACCCTTTTGGAGGCCAAGATCAACAGTGGTAAAGCCATTGACTGGCATGTAGGCAATTTGGTGGGATGCATTATCCAGGCAGACAAACTGTTGCATGGGAGCTTTGGTCTTGTTCGACCGAAAGGTTGCCTTCTTTCGTATCCAGTCAGCACATTCCCGAGCAATTGCTCGCTGAGTGAGTTTGTTACGCAACTGGATCTCAAATTCTGATCCGTAAAGGCTATGTTCACGTTGAGTTTTTGGAATGAAAAACTCTCTACTCTCTTTCTTGATTTTGTCAGTTGCTCCTTCGGGCACAAAAGTCGGAGCAGTGAAAATAAATTCTACGCTTTCGACATTACTCAGCTCTTTCTTTAACGCTTCAAAGGCATAAATTGAAAAACAAGAAGCTGCGATTTTTAATCTTGATTCGCGGCTTAAGGAAGACTGAATATCATCACCGAGCAGGTTGTTTATATTATCAATGATCTGCATGTTCACTTATCACGCCTAATTTAATGAAGGGCAATGAAGACCAACGGAACGTTCTTGCCGGGAATCCGTAGTCAAGGTGTTACGACAGTAGACCCCGTGATACTCAGTCACCACCCTTTATCTTTCCTTTCGTCTCCTGTACCTGCTTGTCCATCTGGTTTTCTAATATCGAACTGGCGAAACCGCCGCACCTGCTTGAAATAAACAGTAGGTCTATCTTCAGCAATTAGAGTCTTTATTGTTTTTTTGTGAATGGACTGAATATAAATATCTGGGGTGAATCTCCAACATAGAGGTTGTAGTGTTTCCAATATCTTGGACTGATCTGGCGAATTATTCTATCTGTTGATGTGAATAAGTAAAGAAAGATTGAATCCCCTAAACAGTAAGTCGATGGGCCACTTTTACCGGAATTTGCCCTGTAGAATGCCAAGCTTGTATTTGAGATTCATATGACCATTCACAGAAATTTATTCTGAATTTATTCTACAAAATGCAATTTTTATTCTGAAATTTACCCTGTAAATGCCCGTTCATGAACTTATACTTATTCAATTTATTCAATAACATAAAATTTCCCAGGTTTTTCCGGAAGGCTTTTTTTATTATTTTTATTCTGTTATTGATCCAGAATTTTCATCATTTTCAGAATAAATAATTATTCGGTTCGGCCCAGACGCCCTGACCGATTTTTCGAGAAGTCAGCGCAGGTTTGGGAGAACCTGCGCCATGTGCACATGTTCGAATATAGTGATCTTTCCTGGAGGTTGTCGTCCCGACCTTGTGGAATATGGAAATGCTTGTGCCTTCGATAAATTTATCGAGATGGCATTATGTCGTTGAGCGTGTTTTCAAGTTTTCCATTTAAGGATTAGAGACCCCAAGTCCATTATTTTCAGAGTGGAATCAGTGACAGAATTATCCGCAACATTTTGAGTAAACTCTCCGCTCGACGACCTTCGAACATCCAAACGCCAGCTACAATTCCCAAAATATGGCTTTTGTGAAGTCGTGATAACCCTTTCCAAGGCTTGATACGCAACCATGCCGTTATGCTAATATAGTCGGTTCATGAATGCGTCGGCTCATGAATGCGGAAACCCGTACAGATCGCCGTCCCCTGCCAATGGGGATTCAAGCCTTTTCCACTCTCCGTGAAGGGGACTATTGCCATGTTGACAACACCACTGATTCGGGAGATGACCAAACAGGGGCGGTTCTACTTTCTCTCCCGTCCCCGCCGTTTCGACAAGAGCTTGCTGGTCGACACCCTGCAGGAACTGCTGGAAACGAACCGCTGTTTCGAGGTCTGGACATTCATCCGCACTGGGACTGTTCGGCCAGGCATCCCGTAGTTCGACTGATATTGAACCCGGACCTGAAAGGAACGCTATTCCGGTAGCACGACATCCATAAGGTGCGGATAGTCACGGCTTCTTGTAAACTAGTACCTGTTCAATCCCTTAATATGTCTAAATACCTGAACATGCCTACCGGTCATGACTGAAAAATCCATACAAACAACCAACTCGTCATCTGCGCCGGTACTTGTGACCGGAGCGGCCGGACATCTGGGTGCCAACCTTGTCCACCGTCTTCTCGACGATGGCATCAAGGTCAGGGTGCTGGTGCGGGCGGAAAGCAGGAATGAGGCCATCCAGGGTCTTGGTGTCGAGCGCTTTTATGGCGATCTTCGCCAAATTGACAGCCTGAGACCAGCCCTCGAAGGCTGTCAGGGTGTTTATCATGTTGCCGCAAAAATTGCCACGATTGATGGCAACAGGCAATTCCGTCGGGAGATTTACGAATGCAACGTGGTCGGCACCCGAAATCTGCTTCAGGCCGCCCGCGATACCGGGGCGGGTCGCGTTGTCGTAACCGGTTCGTTCAGCGCTGTGGGTTATGATCTGGACAATCCTTCCTCCCCGAGCGATGAGACTATGCAGTTTTACCCACTGGAGCGCACCATGCCCTACGAACGAACCAAGGCATTTGTCGAACATGAATGTTGGCAGGCCGTGGCCAGGGGGCAGGACGTGGTGGTTGCTACCTGCTGCGCCCTCATGGGCGGCTGGGATTATTATCCATCCAGACTGGGTCGAACACTGGTTGATTATGCCAATGGAAAACTTCGGGCATATGTTGATGGAGGCTTTGAATTCGTAGCAGCGCGGGATATCGTAGAAGGACATGTCCTGTGCATGAACAAGGGCCGTTCAGGAGAAAAATACATTTTCAGCACCGAATACAAGACCATCTCGGAAATCCTGGATCTTTTCGAGGAGGTAACCGGCGTACCTCGCCCGGCCAGACGAGTACCCACCGGGTTGATGCGGACATTTGCCGAAATAGCCAGCTTTTATCTAAGCCACTTTCACCCATCCTTCCCACAACGGTTTACTCCGGGGGCGATTCGTCTTCTCCAGTTGTGTCGTCACGCAAACACCCGGAAAGCCCAACAGGAACTTGGATACAAGCCGACCACGATCCGTCATGCTGTCAAGGACGCCTATCAGTTTCACTATAGTCACCGCAAGGTGATTACCAACCCGGATGCAAGACCTCCCGAGGAGGAGCCACTGTCCGAACAATAGCGCCATGGTTTGGAATTATATACAGTGTTGGTCATAAGCCTTTTCATGGGTTATCGAGGGTCTCCAACGAAAACGTCCCTGATCGTGCAACCGACCCAATCCCGAAGGCTGATGCGCTAATTTACGATACGCGCAACCGGGTTGTCGCATTTCTGTAAACGGTCAATACCGTATATAATTCCCTGTAGTTTCAACATGCGGGAAATATAAAGGTAAGCTCAGAATGAATTTGCAGGCAACTACCAAGGCACCACCCGGGTTTTACGAGTCAACCAACCTGCGCCAGAAGGTGCGGGCCACGGGCCTGGACCCGAATTACTGGTATGCCGTTGAAGAAGTCAGAAATCTGAAGCCGGGATCGGTCACCGAGATCGTTTTCTGGAAGCAGTCGATAGCCCTGTACCGAACCAAGGAAGGCAACTTCCACGCACTGGAGAACCGCTGTGCACATCGCCAGATCAAGCTCTCGCTGGGGGATGTCGATGGATGTACACTGGTTTGCCCCTACCATGGCTGGTCCTATGACAACGCCGGACGCCGCGCCGACAATCGCAAGGAGGGGGACAATCCCAAAACCATACGCCCGTCGATTGCCAGTTATCCCGTAAAAGTCCGGTATGGGCTGGTCTGGTTGTTCCCTGGCGATCCGGAACGGGCCACTGAACGGGAGATACCCAACATCCCGGAACTTGAAGGAAAAGATCGATGGGCATGCGTACCGCTCAATTTCACTTGGTCAGCCCATCACTCCATGGTGATTGACAATGTGAGCGATTTCACGCACGCACACCTGCATCGAAAATACCGTCCTTTCGAAGGTGCGGAACTGACCAAATTCGAGACGATTGGTGACGATGTCCATCTTTCCTACGATACCCATGTGGGCCATGGCCGTATTTCAGGATTGTTCGTGGACCACAAAAACCTGAATACCAATCAGATGGACCTTTGCTACAAGTATCCGTACCAGTGGTCAAACACGGATGATGCAATCAAGCACTGGCTATTCGTATTGCCGATGGATGAACGAACTACCCGGGTTTTCTTCCTGTTTTATTTCAAGTCGCTGAAGCTCCCCTATCTGCCGATACGTATCCCTCGCATATTAATGGACATGGTCATGCGTATTTCCAATCGCTGGCTGATTGCGCCACTGCTGGACCAGGACCGCTATGCGATTGAGGCTGAACAGGAGGGTTATGAGAAATTCTGGGATGCACATCCAGTTGAATTCAATCCTGTAGTCAAGGCTTTTCAAGAAGTAACAATTCGCAAATGGCAGGAGTTTCTTGAAAGCAGGGAAGTAAATGAACAGTCACCCGGCCATTCGACAGGGTAGCAGGCCTTGATCGGATTCTCTCTCTCGGGCTCGGCCATGCTTGAAGCAGCCGCCTTATTGCTTGGCTTCTGCGGACTGCTGTTCGCAGGTTCGATCATCGTTCCGGGCAAGAAAATCCAGGCCTCGCGTTCCGATGGCACAACCTTCGCCTACAAGTTAAATGGGCTCAGCCTTTTTTTATTGACGGTTGTGGTGATGATGGCGGCGCACTATTTTGGCTGGTTTTCACTCTCGATACTGGTCACGAACTTTCCGGAACTCCTTATCGTCACCAACATATTTGCCTTTGCAGTGTCCGGATGGCTGTATCTGAATGGCAGGCAGTCGCAAACCGGGCCCGTGGGTTTCCTGAAAGGCTATTATTATGGCGTCACACTGAATCCGACACTCTGCGGGGTTGACCTGAAACTCTACAGTTATCGGCCTTCGCTTATCGGGCTTGCCTTGATGAATGCCTCATTTGCAGTAGTGCAGTATGAGACCCATGGATCCCTGACTCTGGCCATGATCCTCTACCAGGGCTTTACCTTCCTATACGTGCTCAATTATTTCCAGTTCGAAAACGGAATGATCTTTACCTGGGATATTGTCAGCGAAAAATTTGGCTGGATGCTGGTCTGGGGAGATTTTGTGCTGGTACCCTTCTTTTACTGTATTTGCGGCTGGTATCTGGTGGACGCACCCGATATACTCTCCCCGCTGGTTGCCACATTGCTGGTCATGCTGTATGTTCTCGGATTCTGGATGTTTCGCGGATCCAACAGCCAGAAGCATCGTTTCAAGTCCAACCCCAATATCAGGATCTGGGGACGGCCTGCTGAGGCACTGGATGGCCGACTTCTGGTTTCCGGATTCTGGGGACTTGCCAGACACATGAATTACACCGGGGAAATTCTGGTGTATTTCTCGTTCTTCCTGACCACCTGTTTTGTATCCTGGGTACCTCTTTTGCTGCCGTTATGGCTTACCATCCTGTTGATTCATCGTTCATGGCGCGACGAGCGACGTTGCCACGCCAAGTACGGTGAATTGTGGGAGCGTTACAGACAACGTGTCCGCTACACCATGTTTCCTCCAATTTACTAGAAGAACCTGCCATGTCGCAAACAGCCGAAAACTTCAAAAGTACCGAGCCGTTGATGGCCATGCCAACAATGGGTGGGGGGTGGCCGCTGTTGGGTCATTTGCCCGGTTTTCTGAAGGACCCCGTATCGTTATTGACTCGTGGGTGGAGCACTGAGGGGGATTTGTTCCGGTTCAGGGTAGGATTCAGCAACTTTGCCCTGTTTACTGGACCCGAAGCACATGACTTCTATTTCAGGGCCGGCCAGGATGAGTTGAGTGCCAAGGCCTGCTATCAGTTTACAGTACCGATTTTTGGCAAGGGTGTAGCCTATGATGTTGCGCCTGAACTGATGGCGGAACAGCTGGGTTTCCTGTTTCCTGCACTGCGTGAAGCTCCAATGCGCAGATATGCTGGAATCATGTATCACGAGGCCTGCCTGTATGCGGACTCACTTGGCAGGGAAGGGCAAATCGACCTGCCTGCAGCCCTGAATGAGCTCACGGTCAGAATCGCAAGCCATAGCCTAATCTGCAGGGAAGTCCGACATGAAGCGAGCCGTGAATTTGCTGCAGCCTATCACGAATTGCAAAATGGCATCAATACACTGGGGTTTTTCTTTCCCAATATACCGACAAGAGCGCATCGTTCGCGAGACCGGGCACGCCGGGAAATTACCAGAATTTTCCGCCGCATCATGGAGAAACGCCAACGTGAAGGGTCGGATCAACAGGATTTCATGCAGACGCTCATGGAAGCCCGATACAGGGATGGCCGGGCACTGACTGATGATGAGATTTCGGGCATTCTGGTTACCGTATTGTTTGCAGGCCAGCATACCAGTGCTGTCCTCGGTGCCTGGACGATTCTGGAGTTAATGCGGGATACTGCCTATCTGGCGAGGGTCAGGGAAGAGATCGGGAACCTATATTCCGATACCGGTTGTGTCGATTTTGCCACTCTCAAACAGCAGAACATCCTCGAATACGCAATTCGTGAAGGTGAGCGACTGCATCCACCATTGATCATGTTGATCCGCAAGGTAACAAAACCCCTGGAATATGACGGTTACGAGATACCCGTTGGCACTTTGGCCATGGTCTCACCCGCTGTTTCTCATCGACTGGAACATGTTTTTTCGGATCCAGAACGATTCAACCCCGATCGTTATGCACCACCCGCAAGAGAAGACAAGCAACACCATTACACCCTGATCGGTTTTGGTGGCGGCAAACACCGGTGTATGGGCAAAGCCTTTGCGATCCTGCAGCTGAAGGTGATTCTGGCGGTATTTTTTGATCGATTCGATTTCAGTTTTGATTCGTCCTTCCCGCTTCCCAACTATCGCAGTTGGGTAACCGGGCCGGTCGAGCCCTGCCGAATCAACTACAGAAGACGTTCCGAGCCCAGCATCCTCAAAACAGGGATGACATGAGCAAAAACTATGATATAGCAATAGTTGGTGGCGGCCCAGTTGGTAGTGTCTGTGCACTGGCTCATGCCCGAAAGGGCTTGCACGTCGTCATGCTTGAGGCAAACCCGAAATCTGCCTATCGATTGGCGGGGGAGTGGCTACATCCACCTGCTGTCAGAATTCTGGAGGAACTCGATGTTCAATTGGACATCCAGTGCAGGGAACCAATTGGAAAGGGATTTGCACTATTTCCGGAAGATGGAACGGAAGCAATTCGATTCCCCTATTCCACGGATGTCCGTGGCTTCTCATGCGAGCATTCGACTCTCGTAACCTCGATACACAAAACGGTCGAAAGCCAGCCGAACATTGATTTCATGGTCGGTGCCCGGGCCGTGGCAATTGAAGACGGACGTATCGAGTACACATATCAGGGAGCAAATGAATCAATTCATGCACCGCGGATTATTGGTGCGGATGGGCAGGCTTCGATTGTCCGCCAGTCCCTAGGCCTGTCCATCAGACCGAAAATCGTCTCCCAGACTGTAGGCATCATATTGGATGATGTTGAATTACCGCTTGAGGGTTACGGACATGTGTTACTGGGCGGGCCCGGCCCGATTCTGATTTACCGCTTGTCCGAAGGGCAGGTCCGACTGATTTCCGACATTCCTCATGATCGTACCACGCCGAAGGACCGGATTGCCTTTTTGCTGGACAACTACACCGGGATCTTGCCAGATGCCATCAGGTCTTCCTTCATCGAAGTGTTGAGACGGAAGAAGTTCCAGATTTCCATAAACAAGGTAAGGCCGCATGTCACCTACGGGACCTCCAGGCGAATCCTGATTGGTGATGCGGCCGGACACTATCATCCGATGACGGCCATGGGCATGACTTTTGGATTTGGCGATGCTTTTGATCTTGCCGAGCATGATGATTTCAGGACCTTCACCCACAAACGTTTTCGGAAAACGCATACCCCTTCCTTTCTGGCCATGGGCCTGTATGAGGTACTTGCTGATTATCATGCCGAGGCAGTTGTCATTAGACATGCGATTTATGGAAGAGCCCGATCAAGCAAGGGTTTTCGAGATCGAACCATTCGCCTGCTGGCCTGTGATGATACCTCTGCAATTCGTATGAACATGGCTTTTTTCGGTACTGTGGTTCAGGCAGTTTTCAAGCAGATTCCGACCTCCCTGAACAAGCTTGCCTGGCAAAAATCCTACCATACGCTAAGAGCCATGTCTGTCCGGATATGGTGGCTTCTACAAAGCATCAAGCAGTTGTACAAGATCAAGTATCGGGGGGAGGACATGGACGACCGGGCCTGGAAGATTCTCTCCGGGGTATTCATGTTTTCGGTGCCGTTTCAGAACCAGACTGGAAAGTCTGCTTCTCAAAAGGACCATTCATCACCCGATGCAAATCCGGCACTGCATTCCGCAATCACCCGATTGGCAGACTTGCAGCGAGAAGATGGCTCATGGGAGGGAGAGATGGTGTGGTGTCCCATGCTGACTGCGCAATATGCGCTACTGCACTATGTCATTGGCAAACCATTGAGTGCGGAACGCCGCAAGAATATTCTGCGTTCTTTCATGAAGACGCGTTTCGATAATGGGACCTGGGGCATGCATGATCACTCCGAACCGTATCTGTTCGTTACCACCCTGGTATACATTGCCAGCCGCTTGCTGGGTATTGAACGAGATGACCCGATGCTGAAACCGGCCCAGGAATTCATAGAGGCTGAAGGTGTTGTCAACATCCCGAGCTGGGGTAAATTCTGGTTGGCAGTGCTCAATCTCTATGAGTGGCAAGGGGTGAATGCCGTATTGCCTGAACTTTGGGCACTCCCTCGCTGGCTGCCGGTCCATCCTTCCAAGTGGTATTGCCATACTCGACTCATCTATATGGCGATGTCGGTAATTTATGGACATCGCTTTCAGATGCCATTAAGCCCAGAAATCACATTGATAAGGGAAGAGTTATATCCGAACGGGTTTGATCAGGTTGATTTCTCGAAAACGAGAAACATGCTTCGTGAAGAAGATCTGTTCGCACGTCCGAATATCCTGTTGCGGACTGCAAACTGGCTTGCGAAATTTTATGAAGGTCGACATCACAAGGCGACCCGGACGCGATCAATGAATTCGATGACCGAAAAAATCAAGTGGGAGTTGCAGACTACCGACCACACCAGCATTTCTCCGGTCAGCGGCATGTTGAATATTCTTGCCCTATGGCTGCAGGACAATGGAGACCGGGATGCAGGCCGGGGTCTTGAGCAGCTGGAAGGCTGGATATGGGAGGACAGGGAAGACGGGGCAAGAGTAACGGGGGCAAGAAGTGGCTCATGGGATACCGGATTTGTGCTTCAGGCTCTGGAACCGGTTGCCGGTTTTGACAATGTCGCAAGGATTATGAAGTCTGGGGCGAGTTTTCTGGCTGAGAATCAGATCCGGACCAGTTTCAAGGGCTACTCCGAGTCATATCGCAATGACCCGAGAGGTGGCTGGTGTTTTGCTGGGGGATGGCACGGATGGCCGGTATCGGATTGTACGGCTGAAGCAGTTCTTGGGCTGATTGCCTTTTACGGCAAGGCTGCGGACAAGTCTGCAATCAAGAGTGCCATTGAATTTATGTTGCGAACACAAAATTCTAACGGCAGTTTTGGCAGTTATGAATCCATCCGTTCCCGAATTGGACTCGAGTGGCTGAATCCGGCTGAAATGTTTGGCGAGTCGATGACCGAAGGTGCCTATGTTGAGTGTACCGCTTCCTGCCTTGAGGCTTTCAGTGCCTGTAAGGAGCATTTTCCGGATCTGGTAAATACCCGTGTCATGGAGGCAATCATCAAGGCCGACGCGTGGTTACGAAGTGCCCAGCGGTCAGATGGTTCCTGGCGAGGCGTCTGGGGAATTCAGTATATCTACGGCACTTTGTTCGGAATTCGGGGACTGGTGGCTACCGGCACAAGACCGAGTGACCCTGCACTAAGGCTGGCCTGCCGCTGGCTGCTGGACCGACAGCATGACGATGGTGGATGGGGTGAACATCATAGCGGCTGCATGAGCGGTGAATACGTTGATCACAAGGAGAGCCAGGTGGTCCAGAGTGCGTGGGCCTTGATTGCCCTGCAGATTGCAAGAGATGCATCATGGACTGCTATTTCCAGAGGTGCTCATTATCTCCTCGATATGCAGCGGGAAGACGGTTCCTGGCCGAAGCAGGACATGGCCGGAGTATTTTTCAGGACAGCGTTGCTGGACTATGTCCTTTATCGACAGTATTTTCCGCTTCATGCGCTTGGATTGTATGAGAAAAACCGCCATGCCCGGATAAATCTGACTGCATCAGTAATACCCAGTCCTGAAGCAGGGGCGTTCAAGAGAAATGATGGTTTACTGAATGACCCAGTCAATCAGCCAAAGCCTGCCATGGATGAGGCTTCCGCTACTGTATCTACCGCAAAATAGTTTGAAGGCTTTCGGGGTGGTGCAGAATCAGCCAGGAGATCACTTCACAAACTCACCAACCTCTGGCTCCTTTCCAGTCGACCATGGCCTTCTCACCCTTGTGGCGGTTGCAATGACTGCATAACAGTTGCAGGTTGTCGGGTGATTCGTACCGTGGCCTTGCCTTCACCTCTGCAGTTTTACTGCAAGGGACAATGTCAATTTCCCATGGCAGATCATCTCTGTCAGGATAGGTCAATTGCCAACGTCGTGATTCACCTCTTGTCGTAACACCACGCTCTTTATTCAGCAGGGCATGAGCCACAGACCCGATCCGCATAGTGAAATACCCACCACACGACAGGCGATTCTTCGAACCAGAAGTACAGGTCCAGTCAGAAAATCCGGGTAGCGGCCGCGTTAAAATCTGCCGATGAAGCCGGCCGCAAGGGTCTAAAACCTTCCGAGATTCATAACCTTGTCCCAGGCCTTGACGAAGTCTTGAACAAATTGCTCTTGCGAATCCGAACAGGCGTAATGTTCAGCGATTGCCCGAAGCTGGGAGTTTGAACCAAAAATCAAGTCAACGCGAGATGCTGTCCACTTCAGCTTGTTGTCGCTTCGATTATGTCCTTCAAAAGAAACGCATTCTTCAGAAGTCGGCGTCCAGCGGGTATTCATATCAAGCAGGTTAACGAAAAAGTCATTGCTCAATACTCCCGGTCGATCGGTAAGTACACCTTCCCTGGATTGACCAGTATTGGCATTGAGTACTCTCATACCGCCAACAAGAACGGTCATTTCCGGAGCTGTCAGAGTCATCAGCTGCGCCTTGTCAACCAGCAGTTCTTCAGCCGAAACGGTATGCGGTGCCTTGAGATAGTTGCGAAAACCGTCTGCAGTCGGTTCTAGCACTGCGAATGACTCAACATCTGTTTGCTCTGGCGACGCATCCGTCCGTCCGGGCTTGAACGGAACGGAAATGGATTGACCCGCTTGTTTTGCAGCCTCCTCGACTCCCATACAGCCTCCAAGCACAATCAGGTCTGCGAGGGAAATCCGTTTGCCGGAGGCCGCATTTGCATTGAAGTCCTGCTGGATGGCCTCAAGGGATTTCAGAGTGCTTTCAAGCCTGTCCGGCTGATTTGCTTCCCATTGATTTTGAGGGGCAAGACGAATACGTGCTCCGTTGGTTCCGCCGCGCATGTCAGAATTGCGGTAGGTCGCCGCCGAAGCCCAGGCAGTTGAAACGAGTTCAGACATCGAAATCCCCGAATCTCGAATGCTTTGCTTGATCGTCTCCACATCCCGCTCGTTAACCAGTTCATGATCCACTGATGGAACCGGGTCTTGCCAAATCAGTTCTTCTTCGGGAACTTCGGGACCCAAATACCGAGACTTGGGACCCATGTCGCGATGAGTCAGCTTGAACCATGCGCGGGCGAAAGCATCAGCGAACTCATTGGGATTTTCGTGAAAACGTCTTGCAATTGGCTCATAGGCCGGGTCCATGCGCATGGACATGTCTGCCGTTGTCATTATTGGTGCGTGGCGTTTGGTCGAATCATGGGCATCTGGAACCAGGTCCGACGCATCTCCGTTGACTGGAATCCACTGATTGGCACCGGCCGGGCTCTTTGTCAGCTCCCACTCGTACCCAAACAGGTTGTCAAAATAACCCATATCCCATTGTGTCGGGTTGGCAGTCCAGGCACCTTCAATACCGCTTGTGATTGCATCGCCCGCGACGCCGGAACCGTGTTCGTTAGACCAGCCAAAACCCTGCTGCTCAATGGCGGCACCCTCAGGTTCCGCCCCAACCAGTGCGGCATCGCCTGCACCATGGCATTTGCCGAATGTATGTCCGCCGGCAGTCAAGGCAACTGTTTCCTCATCGTTCATTGCCATGCGTCCGAAAGTCTCGCGCACGTCTACCCCGGAGGCAATCGGGTCGGGATTGCCATTGGGTCCTTCAGGGTTTACATAGATCAATCCCATCTGGACAGCGCCTAGAGGGTTGTCCAAATCCCGCTCGCCGGTATAGCGATTGTCGCCAAGCCATTCGGTTTCAGTTCCCCAAAAAATGTCATCCTCTGATTTCCAGATATCTTCGCGACCACCGCCGAACCCGAAGGTCTTGAACCCCATTGATTCAAGAGCACAGTTTCCGGCGAGAATTAGCAAGTCCGCCCACGATATTTTTCGACCGTATTTTTGCTTGATCGGCCATAGCAAGCGGCGCGCCTTGTCAAGATTGCCATTATCCGGCCAGCTGTTGATAGGGGCAAAACGCTGATTGCCCGTACCGGCACCACCGCGTCCGTCACCAATGCGGTAGGTGCCTGCAGCATGCCAAGCCATGCGAATGAATAATGGTCCATAGTGACCATAATCGGCCGGCCACCAGTCTTGCGATGAGGTCATCAACTCACAAAGATCCTTTTTCAGCTCGTTGTAGTCAAGGCTGGCAAACTCTTCTGCATAATCAAATCCATTGTTGACTGGATTCGACTCGGGCGAGTGCTGATGAAGAACATCAATGTTCAATTGATTGGGCCACCATTCCCTGTTTGTTGTGCCTCCGCTTGAGCTCGCGGCTGTGTTTTTTTCGATCTTTCCGTCTTTCATAGGACATCTATTCATTTCATTCATTGGATAACCTCTGCTTACTGTTTTTTGTCCGTTTGCCCTGTAATATGTATTTGGCGATTTAGTCGTGTTTTGACAAGACAACCACGCACAGAAATGCTGATTCCCAGATACACGCCAACAATTGTGAACCACGAAATCCTGCGGAGTTTTGCTGGGCATCCTGCGATCGATGGCCCGAATCCAGCAAGGATTATGCAACACGGTCCCAGAGTCGATTATAAATCAATAATGTACTTGATGTGGGGTGACCGTAGGGTCCGATAACAGGCGTTTTAGTGCTTGTCCGTGAGGGATGATTATACCTTAATCTACTACGGCAAGAGAAATGTTATTCTGCTCCCAAAATCGATTTGAACAAGAACTCCAGCCCATCCAGACCCAGCTTCTGGATCAGGTACAACAAGAATCATTGACACAGGATACTTGCCGCATCTGCTCTTATTATGCCCAAAAGCCCGCTTATGACTGGCGGGAATCAGGAATTTCTTATCGAGACAGATGGCACTGGATAACAGAGTGTCTGTCTGAACTGTTCCCCTCTTCTGTAATGAACAACCCTCACCAGTTCTCGCCGAAAACAATCAAGGGGTTGTTCCATGCATGATCAACATTCCTGAAAACAGCATCAATCACTTGTCTTGTACTGCCTGTTCGGAAATCCGGTCGAAAAAACGACCGATCTGCTTTTTTGCAAAACCCCTGATTAGCCCTGACGGAAACCGGTCCAGCCAACCATATACGACCACTTCAGCAGAGTAGTGAATGCGCGTATTTTGATCGTCTATCGATTCGAGTCTGACATCTGCTACCGCTTCAGCACTTGCATTGAGTTCTCCTTCAACCGAAACCTCGAGCCGGTAATTGTCGATCGCGGCTCTGTCGACAATCCTGAGTCGTGCGGAATAATGTCTTGTGACCGGGCCAAGCATGATGTTGAAAAAGGCGAAATATTCATCATCAGACCGATTGACCTCATAGCAACTATTCAGACAGTTTTGCAGAATTATGGGATCAGTAATGGCCTGCCATAGTCGGTTCGCAGATAAGGAAACCTGATGACAGGAACAAATCCTCATCCCTTTCGAATTCATCGATTTTTCACAATTGTCAGACAACCTTTTTCCATCCGAAAAAACGACAGGCCGACACAGTGAAAACATGTCGGCCCCCGGCAAAATTCTCGTTCAAGTAGTATAGGTATTTCCTGATGTCCTCTCCAATACAACCAGGATTCAGGACTTGTATGCTGGTGAACGAATTTGAGATCCGATCTGCAATTATTGAGGGGAAAGTCCTTAGCGCGGCCCGGAGCGTTTTATTCCAATGAATATAGCACAAGGAACACTGGATAAACCAAGGTTCAGGCAATACCTGATTTCTGAAATGCTGGAGCAATTGCGGACTGATTGAAGGCGATGGGAATTGCATGCAGTGTTAACCGTTACACGTTTTTCCATGTTTTTCGCATTTTGACTGAACTCATGAGCCCGAGTTTATACTAGGCAAGTAGAATAGGCACCCTGGGGGGAGGATTTTGTACTGGACCGGGATTCCGTTTACTGCACTTTTGGCGCAGGCAAATCCAGTTGGCAGTCCTGATACCGCAGAAACTTGTTGCAACGCAAAACCATCTTTCCTGCATGTGGGGGTAGAAAAAATCGCAGAAACCGCCGAAAATAATACTCCAAAAGCGGCTTTTTGGTCCATTTTCTGGGGGAGGGAAATTTTTGGGCCTCAAATTCAACTGATGGTTCAAAAAGTTTCTGCCATCATAAAATCCTCGAATTCGTGTACGGACCACCTCTACAATCAATCGCAGTCAACACCGATTCGCTCGGACAATTCCGGGATGTTGGGTGGCTTCACTTCGGGTTCGACCCCAACCTTCTCAAGTGGGTTGATCATGCACTGCCCCACGCAAGAGAAACAGTAGCCGCACCCGAGAATGCCGAATGGCTTCGTTGCGGTGGCACCTGGTTTGTTGGAGTAAACCTCCTCCCCAACGACTCACGAGGCCGAATCGAAAATTCGGATTCGATTTGCGGTGAAGTAGTTTCGTTCCTTGAACAAAACTACTCTTCTGTGGGTTTCGATCTGGATCAGGCGCAGATATCGGTCTGTTATCCTGGATACCCAAAGCCCTCTGCATCCGAATCTGATTCAGCATACCGCTACCGCCAAAATCGCGATGCTGCACACATTGATGGCTTGCTGGCAACCGGAACGAATCGGCGTCGATACCTGAAAGAGCCCCACGCCTATGTGCTCGGAATTCCGATGACCGACTTCTGTGCTGATGCCGCACCTCCTGTTATCTGGGAATCTTCGCATCGGATTGCCCGCACCAGATTCAGGGAATTTTTCTCCGATATTCCTCCGGAAAAATGGTCAGAAGTCGATCTCACCGACATCTATCAAGCGCTCCGCATAGAAGTATTCGAGCAATGCCCGCGCAAAAGGCTCCAGCTAAAACGGGGGGAATCCTTTCTGGTTCATCGACTAACCCTGCATGGCATCAGCCCGTGGGCGGAAACCGCCACAGCCGGACCTGACGGTAGAATGATCTGCTATTTCAGACCAAAATTCAGAAATCTGCAGGACTGGTTATGTGCCCCGTGACCACTGAATTTAATCGTTATCCTACAGACAGGAAAGAACCTGTCACTGTATGCTTCTCGTTTCGTGCCGGCCAACCTGCGAGTCCCACATGGATTCGGCAGTATTGTTATACATGAACAACATGAAAATCAGCGATTACCTCGACGACTTTCCTTACGATACCCCGATCAATATCATCGGACCACTTTATCGCTCGGGTCCGATGCAGGAACCCCTTCTGTTTGTCGATGGCGGGAGCAACTATCGCATTGGCAATGCCGGCCTGTCAGTGGGGGATGGAGACTCATCAGGCTACCCCATGGATATCCTCTTGTCAACCGACAAGGATTGCTCGGACCTCGCCTATGCCCTTGACTCCATCCCTGCGGATTATTCCAGTGTCGGCCTGTATGGATTTCTGGGCAAGCGCCGCGATCACGAATATTTCAATCTCGGTACTGCACATCAATTTCTCGAAAGCCGTAGCCATCCCTCGACAATCCGGTTCGAGCAGGCAATCATCGGCTATACTGCGGGGACATGGAGCTTTCACAGAGAAGGCCTATTCAGTATTCTGAGCCTCAAGGATACATGGTTGACCCTGCATGGTGACTGTTGCTATCCGTGTCGAGACCGTACCCGGTTCCGTGTATTGGACTCACTGGGCTTGAGCAATGTTGGTCATGGCGAAATCCACCTGCAAACCGAAGGCCCGGTTTTCGTCATCTATGAAAGCACCCCCTAATCCAGGAGAGTACACATCAACCATGAATGACCTTTTCGACTTCAAGTCAAAAGCCATCAGGTTCGCAGTCATGGGCAATCCGATCGAGCACAGTCGATCGCCCGACATACATCGTGAGTTCGCATTACAGACCAGCATAAATCTGGAATACGACCGAATTCGGGTCGATGGAGGATTTGACCAGGCTGTCAGTCACTTTCAGGCCAGCAATGGGGCTGGATTGAATATCACGGTTCCATTCAAGGTCGATGCCTGGAAACTGTGCACTCACCCGGGCAACCAGTTAAGCGCAAGAGCCGATGTTGCCAGGGCAGTCAACACTCTTCATTTTCAGGAAAATGGCACCATATATGGAGACAATACCGATGGTGTTGGATTGGTTGCCGACCTTCAGCAGAATCTTGGCCTCGTCATGGAAGAGTCATCCATATTGTTGATCGGTGCTGGCGGTGCGGTGCGGGGTGTCCTTGAACCGTTACTTGAATGTCGTCCAGCAAGACTGGACATAACGAACAGAACCATGAGTAAAGCCTCGGAAATGGCTGAGTTGTTCAGTGAGAAAGTCACTCCTGTCACCTTGCAGGAAACCGGCCGAAGACAATATGATCTGGTTATCAATGGCACTGCTGCAGGTCTGGAAGGAAAAATGCCGGAACTGAATCCACACTGCATAAATTCGAATACCCTGGCCTATGACATGACCTATGGCTCACAACTCACTCCATTTATGGAATGGGCACTGGACAATGGCTCGCATGCAGTCCACGACGGTCTGGGAATGCTGGTCGAACAGGCAGCAGCCTCATTTTACCTGTGGCATGGAGTGCATCCACAAACCAGACCTGTAATTGAACTGCTCAATAAAACCCACCATGTCAGAAATACCTGAAAAACCCCTGGTTATTGCGATCTCTTCCCGGGCTCTTTTTGATCTGGCGGAAAGTCACAGGATTTACTCTCAGGAAGGCGTTGATGCCTATTGCAGGTATCAAATCAAGCATGAGAACGAGATTCTCAAGCCTGGCGTGGCATTCCCCACTGCCAAGAAATTTCTGTCACTCAATCAGGCCAGGAAAAGCCAACAGCCCCCATGGGTGGAAATTGTCCTGATTTCCAGAAACAGTGCCGACACCGGTCTGCGAATCTTCAATTCCATTGAACACTACGGATTGAATATTTCCCGGGCCGCCTTCACCTCGGGAGAAACCCCCTACAAATATGTTACCCCGTTTGGCGGTGATTTGTTTCTCTCGTTCGACCCGGAGGATGTCAGCCAGGCATTGCTGAACGGACATGCAGCAGCAACCATCCTTCCTTCACAGGCCCGAGAAGGTCCAGACGATCTGCTTCGCATCGCCTTTGACGGGGATTCGGTGCTGTTTTCGGACGATGCCGACAAGCTCTATCGCAAGGAAGGCATCGACGAGTTCGCCGAACACGAGAAAAAAAATGCCGATGATCCACTACTCGGCGGCCCATTCAAGAGCTTTCTGGCGACTCTTCACCGCATCCAGAAAGAGCGTACTGACAAGCCCATCCGAACCGCCTTGGTCACCTCAAGATCTGCACCAGCCCATGAAAGGGTGATCAAGACCTTGCGTGCCTGGGATATACGAATTGATGAAAGCTTTTTTCTGGGAGGAATGAAAAAAGGAGAATTTCTCAAGTGTTTTGGTGCAGACATCTATTTCGATGACCACCTGCCGCATTGCAATACGGCGCGCCAATATGTAACGACTGGCCATGTACCGGTGGAACCCTCGCCCGATTGACTACCGGCAAAATTCCGGACGAGATATTCCCTGACCCGGGCTAACACGAAACCATCGAAATACTGCCATCCAGTCTACTTGTTGCCATGCTCACCGGACCTGTTGTGCGCTTGTACCGCTGATTCTCAAATTTCAGGAAACAGCATCACCGGTTCTGTAGATGATTTCTAATTATCTATTACTAAACAATGAGTTACAAAATTTACCAATCATGCCATAATCAATCTGCAAGCGAATTCAATCAAATTGTAGGACGCGCAAACGTGCTGTTGCGGTCATCCTTAGGTGGAGCCGTAATGACTTGCCATCAGTACATGTGATTTGCTTATGTACATTAGCGAATACTGGGTTTTCCTGTCTGATGGGCAAGTATATGCCTGTTGTCCAACATACATTGAGTAACAAGGCACCTATCCGATCGTCAGATACTGGTTCACTTACGAGTCCCAGCATCTCCCGATATTCCCAGCACGCATTCCTTGATTGTCCGTAAAGCTGCAATCGCTTGCTCGCCATGTTCGTTGCTGGTGACAAATTTACGAAGCAGCACACGGTCGGATTCGTACCGTACCGCTTGAGCACGTCAATACCAAACGCGATGACTCCCTCCCTGTCAAAACTCGACCATTGACGAAAATACCTGATCAAGTTCATGGGGGAGTTCAGTGCATCGCGGTAGATCGCAACCACTTCGTCCGGATAACTATCGACGATGGAATTCATGATCGGCTCATCACCAGGGAGTAGATTCCATTCTTGGCGAATTACGCCCTCGCACTCACGTAGCACGTCGAGCGTGACATCCTTCCCTTCGAATATCAAAATGGCAAACTCGGACTCGCAGGCCTTGCGCTTCTCCTCCTCGTCTATATCGGCGCGATTACTCCAGTATAGAATAGCTCCGCGGCCTTTAAAACCATTGCCGATGGGGATGTGTCCGACGTTCCAAGCACCGGGAGTGGACAATCCATGTGCTACCAAACCGGACAGTTCTATTTGCTCTTAACACAACCCTTGACATACAGGATACAGGCGGCATGAAGTTAGATTCGCAATTAAAATACTGAATTAAAGCGATTATTCACAACCACAAACCGACAGTAGCGCGATTGTCCATGGAGCATGGATTCTGGATGATGTAATCACCGGGATTACGGCAAGGTTCTTTCACCTTGCATCAGGGCACTGGTGTTTTCCCTGTCTCTGACCACGTGAAACTGATTTCCATCGACCATGA
This sequence comes from Gammaproteobacteria bacterium, assembly GCA_022822625.1. GTDB lineage: Bacteria > Pseudomonadota > Gammaproteobacteria > Arenicellales > Poriferihabitantaceae > Poriferihabitans. The sequence continues at coordinate 57,654 of JAJEAV010000078.1, forward strand.
CCTCAGCCGGCCTTGCTCGACTGTTGTAGTTTGATCCAAGAACGAATCCGTATGCGCCCACAGTCCTGACCGCAAGAAGATCCCCCGGACACACCGCAAGATCCCGATCCTTGCCAATAAAGTCCGCACTCTCGCAAACCGGGCCAACCACATCATACCGATTGTGCCCACCCTGTTCATTTTTTACTGCCTCCACAATCTCGTGATAGGCCTGATAGAGTGCAGGGCGGATCAAGTCATTCATCGCCGCATCGACAATACAGAATGCCGATTGCTCATTATGCTTCAGGCTGTGCACCCGTGTAACCAGTATGCCTGCATTGCCGGCAATACCCCGACCGGGTTCAATCGCAACCGGAATCGTCAAGCCACGACTGTCCATTTGTTCCGTAATCTGTCTGGCATACTCTTCCGGGGCCGGCGGTGATTCATCGTTGTACCGGACGCCTAGACCGCCCCCAAAATCGATCTCCTTGACCTCGATAGCATGTACTGCCAATCTCTCGGCAAAATTCAGGACTTTTTCGAGAGCATCCCGATATGGTGTCAATTCAGTAATTTGTGAGCCGATATGACAGGCCACTCCTCGAATCAGGATTCCCGGCATTTCCCGTGCCCGCAAGTAAATCTCCATCGCCCGCTCTTCCGAGAGACCGAACTTGTTCTGCTTCAGGCCTGTTGAAATATAGGCGTGGGTTCGGGCATCAACATCCGGATTGATTCTGACCGATATGGCTGCCTGAACGTTCAGTCTCGTGGCAATCTCGGAGATTGACTCAAGTTCCCCTTCCGATTCGATATTGAATGCACCAACGCCCGACTGAAGGGCTTCGGTGATTTCCCAGTCCTGTTTGCAAACTCCTGAGAATATTATTTGTGCAGGATCGCCACCGGCCTGAACAACCCTGGCCAGTTCGCCGCCCGACACAATGTCAAAACCGGAACCAAGTCGAGCCAGTACATTGAGGACTGCAAGATTGGAGTTGGCCTTGACCGCATAATGAATGCAATGCGGATAATCTCCAAAAGCCCGATCAAAAGCATGCCAGTGACGCTCCAGCGTAGCTCTCGAATACACAAAACACGGGGTACCGACAGCTTCAGCAATATCGCTGATCGGCACATCTTCGGCATGTAGCCGGGAATTTCTGAAATTGAAATGATCCATAAATCAGAATGCCACAAATCATCGAGCCTGCGATGAGAATTCCATCCCAGTTCAAGCAGATCGGTTGCTTGCTGGCAGGTTAATCGGATTTCGAGCCGGTTTTCTCGTCTTCTTCCGGGTCCGCATTCTGGCCCACTCCTGATTCAGAAACATCTGCTCCCGATGCCGGAATATACAAAGGCCCCTTCTGTCCGCATCCACTGAATACGAGACCGTAAACCACAACCATCATAATCCATCTTGACAGGATTTTCTGGATACCCGTGACTGATCGATGACCGCTCAAGAGGGGCGACTCTTGATTTTCTTCGCAGCTTTTTTTGCTGCCTTTCGAACCTGAATCGGGGCAGTGCCCCCGAAATGATTGCGTCTCGAAAGAGACCCATCCAGCGTGATGGTTTCAAACACGTCCGAATCAATTTTTTCGCTGAATTCCATTAGTTTCTTGAGCGGTATTTCATGCAAATGCGTATTGTTCCTGATCGTATACGCAACAACATGACCTACGATCCTGTACGCGTCACGAAACGGAACCTGCTTATTGACCAGATAGTCGGCAAGATCGGTCGCAGTCTGATGGCCTACCGAGGCCGCTTTCGCCATATTATCCGGAAATACTTCGATACCGGGCAACAT
>JAJEAV010000019.1 GCA_022822625.1 Gammaproteobacteria bacterium
AAGATGCCCCTGCAGGAACTACCGGTGTTGAGGTAAGATCATCGATATGAACGAAATGCCTTTTCCAAAGCCGCCACCGGCCGATCCCCTACCGCTGGAAATCTGGCTGAAACGTACGGATCGATCCGAGGCGGGCCGCGAACCGTTCTTCCGGGGGCGCGATGTGGAATACGGGGTGTACCGTTCCGCCGTAACAAGTCTCAGCGAAGGGATCGTCGGCGGTGGAACGATGGTCTTCGAGGGTGCTCCGGGCGCCGGAAAGTCGGCATTGATGGAAGAGTGTATGGAGGCGGTACGGCGTCATTCGACCCCGGAAGCGCCTTGGGTGGCGGTTGCCATGGAACCGGATACCCTGAAATCCCCCCCTGCAGTCGTCAGGGCCATGGTTAATGCTGCCAGTGCGGAAAGCGAGCGCCTTCGGGAAATGGCTTCCAGTACGTCTGTTGCCGGGATGCTGGATGACCTTCTTGACCTCGCCAGGAAACTGTTTCATGAGTTGTCGGAGCGCGGTGGCGGTGCTCTGGGGGTGTCAGTAGGCGGCCGGAGTGATGATGAGGGGATGCCCGCCAGCTGGGTATTCCAGAATGCCTCACCGCTGCTGGGGAAGTTCCATATCGTGGTGTGTGTGGACGAGGCCCAGAACATACCGATTACCGGTAATACAAAGGGAGTGATGGGCTGTCTTCATCGGAACCCCCAGGGGATTCCCCTAGTGGCGGCGTTCTTTGGTCTGAGCGATACCCAGAATGTGCTACGTGAGTGCGGTCTTTCGAGGTTTGCCGACGAGCGGGTCGTGACTCTTGAGACGCTACCGGATGAAGATGCGGCCTGTGCCATCCGGAGCGTCTTCGATTCCTACGGTTTCACGGGCACACAGGAAACCCGGGAGGTGTGGGTGAGCAAACTGGCCGAGCTGTCTCAGGGATGGCCGCAGCACATCAACCGGGTGGCCGTGGCCGCGGCCCGGGTTATTTGTGACAATGACGGGCACATTGATGGAGCACATCTGGAGCAGGCCTTGGAAAGTGGCAGGGAACGGAAAGATACATACTATGCTGGCCGTCTTGCTGCCGGCACTCATGATCCCGTGCTTTACAAGCAGATCGCGCTGGCGGCTGAATCTCGCCCGGAAGGCATCTTACCCCGGGAAGCACTTCGAGGTCTTACGCAATCAGCGCTACAGAATTCACAAGGTAATTTCGATGATTTTCTGACCAATGCCCTCCATGCCGGTCTGCTGGCCCAGACGAAGCATCTTCCCTACCATTACCAGATTCCCATTCTGTCTTTCGGGGACTACTTGCGGGCCTTGCCAGTGGAACTGCCGTAGGCCTGAGAGACGTCATTGTTGATCCATTGGCCACTGGAAAGCAATGACGGAAACCGATATGACACCCAAGAAGCACCTGCTGATACTCTAGCCCAAGTTTAACATGTAGTGCTTTAAAATATTGATTCTGAATGAAATAAAAAACGGTGTGGCACTACATGTTAAACTTGGGGGTAGGGGCCTACTTGGCTTTTGACAGAATCCCTGTTTGCCTCTATCATTGCGAAATCAAAAGTTCAATTCATGGCCGTAACAGAACTGCAAACAGAAACGCTCTAAGCGCAAATGGAAATCGAGTAGCGAGCAAACTGACAATTTACCTAAAAATGGCTGATTCCCTGTCCTTCCTCAAAACGGTCAACCTGAGTGAAAGGTTTTCCGATGTGCTCTCTGCAATGTTGATCTGCAGTTTACTGGCTACAGTAGCTGTCAGAGCAAACGAGCAGCATGACCAGAAAGCCGATGTAAACCTGGATTTCGAGCTTACCTACGGGTTCACAAGCCGAACAGGAGAGAGAGACAGAAGCCTCACCAGCCCCAACTCCAATGACGGAGACGAAAACTACGATCGCGGAATCGTCAGTAGTACCATGGCCTTGACGACCGAATTCGAGGCAAGCAAGCGCAACATGGGACTTTTCGTTCGAACACACGGTTTCTTCGACTACGAAAATCAAGAGGGCAGTCGTGTGCGTACACCTCTGCCTACGGATGCAAAGGATATATCCGGGCGGGATTTCCGTCTTCTTGATGCCTATGTGTACGCAAATTTCGACCGATCCAGCACCCCGATGCAACTGCGCATCGGGAACCAGGTTCTGAACTGGGGCGAGAGCACCTTCATACCCAAAGGCATCAATGTAATCAACCCCTATGATGTGGCACGGCTACGCACACCCGGTTCGGAATTGCGAGACAGTCTGATCCCGGTTCCGATGGTATCTGCTTCAGCATTTTTGTCGGATGACGTAACCGTTGAAGGCTTCTATCAGTTCGACTGGAAAAAGTCCCGGATTGACCCGTCCGGAACCTATTTTTCAACGAACGACTATGCCACTCCGGGCGGCACCCATGTTTATTTGACGCGACCGGGCATCACCGATCAGGGACGAACCTTCGGACCCTTGGCCAGCGCGTTGAACCACGACTATTTTGCGACCCCGGCAAATACCGGGAACCTGCCCCTACAGCTCGAACATGACCCGAGATTCTTTGCCGTAGACCGTAACCCGGACGGAGAGGTTGACGATCAGGGACAATGGGGACTGGGGGTCCGGTATTTTTCCGAAGAACTGAATGATACCGAGTTCGGATTCTTCTTTATCAATAACCATAGCCAATTGCCACTAGTCAGCGGTCTGGTTACATCGCAAGCCACTTACCGAAGCGTACTGGGAATGAGTCAGGCACTAGGCGGGGTGCTGGGCGCACAGCTGCAATCACTGGCCACAGCCGCTCGAACAGGCTCTTTAAGCCCGCAAGCACTGGGGCAGGCACGCAGCGTGACGGCCATCGCAACGGGGGTTGGAATGGCAGCTGGGATCCTGACACCGTCCGCCCATTTCGACCGAAATGGACTCAATGCCAGTGGCTTGGCCACATTGCAGAACGCATTGCAGTCGCCCGCATTCCTTGGCAGGGTCCAGGAGCAGATAGGCTCAACTGTAAGTGGCCTTACTGTCGATCGCTATGCCAAGGCATCAAGATACTTTGTTGAATATCCCGAAGATATCCAGACCCTCGGCATTAGCTTCAACACTGCGTTTTCAGACAGCGGCTGGGCCCTTCAAGGAGAGTATTCACGACATTTCGATGTGCCTCTGCAAAGGGAGGAAACTTCCCTCTTTACTGAAGCGTTGGCACCACTGTTCTGTGCCCCGAATTGTCCACCTGATATTCTTTCGGTTCTGGGACAACAGGACAATCTGGGTTATCTCAGAGGCTATGTAGTTCGCGATGTCAGCCAGGTACAGATAACTGCGACCAGACTTTTCGGTTCCGCGCTGGGATCGGACAGCACCGGATTCATTATTGAAGGCGGTCTGCATCATGTTCATGACATGCCCGAAAAGGAAACATTGCCCATTGAACATGGTCATGCTGGAGAGGGATCCGCCGATGCAACGTCATACGGTCTTCGCGGTGCGCTTTGGCTTGATTACAACAATGCAGTAGGCGCTGCCGGCCTTCGACCCTATGTGCAGTATGCGTACGGAATCAAGGGGGACTCCCCAGGGCCAGGCGGACTGTTCCAGGAAGGTCGAAAAATCCTGACGCTTGGAACCGGCTGGAACTACCTGAATCGCTGGACTGCGAACATCAGCTATACATCCCATTCCGGAAACAATAATTACCTGTCGGGCCGGGATTTCATACAGGCGTCTGTAAGCTACTATTTCTAAACCAGAAGATCAGGACAACCATCATGAAAAGAAACTTTTCGCTTTTCCTCTACGTTACGGTCATCTTCTACACGGGACTGTTTTCGCTACAGGCGGTTGCAGACTTGAATGAACAACAGATCGCGAGACTGGGAGCCGACCTTACACCATTGGGGGGTGAACGTGCAGGAAACACTGACGGCACGATACCAGAGTGGACAGGCGGCATCCAGTTGCCTCCCGAAGGATACCAGACTGGTGAACACCATCGCGATCCTTTTCCGGGAGATTCGGTCCTGTTCTCAATTGATGGCGGAAACCTCGACGACTACAGGGATTATCTTACTCCAGGCCACCAGAAGATGCTGGAGACCTATTCCAGTTTTCGCATGCCTGTATACCCAACACGAAGAAGTGCTTCTGCCCCGGAGAGGATTTACGAGGCGACTCGTCTGATCGCAGCTTCGGCGCAACTCGTCGATGAAGGCAATGGAGTTGCCAATGCCGTAATTGGAATACCGTTCCCGATTCCGGAAAATGGACTGGAAGTCATGTGGAATCACCTGTTGCGCTATCGCGGCAATACGATAAATTGCGAAATGGGACAGGCCGCAGTCACGACAACTGGCGACTTTACAATAGTCAAGTTTCTTACCCAGGTTGAAATGCGTTATTCGTTACCGGGAATGACAGCCGATCAACTGGACAACACCATGATGTATTTCAAGCAGAAAGTCTCAGCTCCGGCGAGACTGGCCGGCGACATTCTGCTTGTACATGAAACCATGAATCAGGTCGCTGAACCCCGCCGTGCCTGGACCTACAATCCGGGACAAAGACGCGTGAGACGAGCTCCAAATGTAGCCTATGACAATCCGGGGACGACATCGGATGGACTACGCACCTCCGACCAGTTTGACATGTTTAACGGTGCCGTTGACCGATACAACTGGGAACTGCTTGGCAAGCGGGAAATGCTGGTTCCCTATAACTCGTACAAACTGCACAGCGATCAGGTGGCATTTTCCGATTTGCTTACTCCCCTGCATCCAAACCCTGATTACCTGCGCTATGAACTACACCGCGTATGGATTGTTGAGGCAACATTGAAGGAGGGAGCCAGTCACCTTTATCCTCGGCGTACATTCTATGTCGACGAGGATTCATGGCAGATACTGCATACAGATAGTTATGATGCCCGGGATCAACTATGGCGTGTATCGGAAGGACACGTGATCAATTACTACGAAAATCCGTTGATATGGTCCACACTTGAGACGCATATCGATTTGCAGGCCCGCCGGTATCTGGCTTTGGGGCTGGACAATGAATTCAACATGTGCACATGGGATGCAAAACCCGAGGATCGTGACTTCACGGTTGCAGCATTACGTCGCGAGGGAATCCGCTAGAATGCAGGAGGCATCTGACAGCCTCCTGCCATCGAAAATATCGACCTGAGTTACCGGATGCACCTACCGTCTGTCCCTGACTGTGCTTAATCGGTATTTTCCGGGGATCCTTGCAGTCGTTCTGGCAATGCCGGTTCAAGGACTGCTCTTTGCGCAACCCATACCGTCACAACCCGCAAGACTTTCGACTGAATCATTGTTGCTTGATGCTGATTTGGTCGATGAAAGCATTATTGCCGTAGGGGAACGGGGTCATATCCTACTATCCGAGGATCTTGGCAAATCCTGGGTGCAGGTTCACTCACCGGTCAATGTACTGTTAACAGCCATTCATAGACACGGCAGCATGTTGGGGTTCGTGACCGGACATGACGGCATAATACTGCGCACACAGGATGGTGGACAGTCCTGGAAGCTTGTGCACTATCAGCCCGAAAACGAAGCCCCACTTCTGGATATCTGGTTCAAGAATGATCGGGAAGGATTCGCTGTCGGTGCATATGGGTTTTTCCTGCACACGACAGACGGCGGAGAGACCTGGGAAGCAAGAAACCTCGATGACCGGGATTTTCACCTGAACTCTATTGTAGCACTCGATCCAGATCATATTCTCATTGCCGGAGAATCGGGTATTGCATATCGATCAGATGATGGCGGAAGCAAGTGGAGTATAGTCTCAACGAATTATGCCGGGTCCTGGTTTGGTGCCCTGGCACAACCGCCAGACACCTTTTACCTGAGCGGATTGCAGGGAAGCATGTCCCGCTCTCTTGATTCGGGTGCGAATTGGGAGAGGCTGGATACCGAAACGACATCAATTTTGACCTCCATGGCTATCACCGCAAACAACCGAATCATTGCAGCAAGTCTTGATGGCCTGTTATTGCTTAGTCAGGATCGCGGAAACACTTTCCAGCGTCATCAGCTCCCGGATCGACCGGAGATTACCTCAATCATACCCATGTCAAATGGTGAAATACTGCTGGTGGGGGAGTTTGGAATAAGGTGGCTGAGCGACTTCGACTGGAATGAAAAGCCCTGATGACCATCACTTTGTGTCGTCGCCCGGATTTCAACAAGCATCTTCGCTCAAACAGATGAGAGGAACAATGGAAAACATTCTGTTCCTCAAGCGCCGTTGCGTCATTGTCCTGTTCATGATACTGAGCCTGTCGCTGGGCTGGTTTGCCTCCAAGATCGAAATCGATGCCGGGTTTACCAAGTTAATTCCGATCGAACACCCTTACATGTCGACATTTCTGGAATATCGGGATGATTTTGGTAGCGCCAATCGCGTCATTATAGCGGTCATGACCAAGCAGGATGACATGTTCACGGAAGGATTCATTGACGCCCTCGACGAGATTACGGATTTCGTATTCTTTTTACCGGGCGTTGACCGCACTCAGGTATATTCGATCTTGACTCCCAATGTACGGTTTCTTGAAATCGTTGAAGACGGCATTCGTGCAGGAAACGTATTGCCTGAAGGCTTTCAGCCGGATGAGGACGGGTTCGAGCAGCTGAGAAACAACATTCTCAAGTCTGATATTGTAGGACGTTTGGTTGCGACCGGTTTCACGGGAGCCATCGTATCTGCGCGACTTCAGGAATTTAACCCCGAAACAGGAGAAAAACTTGACTACATTGATGTTGCCGACCGACTTGAGCAGTTGCGTACCGATATCAATGCCCGATCGGAAGGCCTGTACAGCATGCACATCATTGGATTTGCCAAGGTGGTTGGTGATATTGCCGACGGAGCAACCGAAATTGTCGTGTTTTTCCTGATCGCCCTGGCAGTGGTCGGTCTGTCAGCAATGCTGTACATGAAATCACTGCAGCTGGCGACAGTATTGGTGACATGTTCACTGCTTGCAGTGATTTGGCAATTGGGAGTTATCAGTGCTCTGGGATATGGAATCGACCCCATGTCCATGTTGATCCCCTTTCTGATATTTGCGATTGCAATGAGCCATGGTGTTCAAGTCATAAATGCGACTCGGATAGAGGCAGTGGACGGAGACAGCCGACTGATGGTGGCACGCTCTGGTTTCCAGCGAGTTGTCGGCCCCGGCATGTCGGCACTTGTCTCGGATATCGTCGGATTTTCGGCCATTGCCCTGATTGACGTGCAAGTCATCAGGGAAATTGCAGTAGCTGCGAGTATTGGCGTAGCCGGCATCATCCTGACCAATCTGTGTTTGCTGCCCGTGCTACTCAGCTACCTTGATCTTGGCAAGGCAGAAACCGGAGTGATCCGGTCACGGGCTGGAGGAAATTCGAAGCGCTTCTGGCTTGCCATTTCCAGAGTGACACAAGCCAGGGTAGCCATCCTGGTCATTACGATTGCTGCAGTACTGGTTGCAGGAGGTGTCTGGTACGGACCGAAAGTCAGAATTGGAGACCAGCAAGACGGAGTCCCGGAGTTGCGCCCGGATTCGCAATACAACCTCGACTTGCTGGCGATCACGGGCAACTTCCATATCGGTGTCGACGTGCTGACTGTCATCGCCGAGACCAGCCCTGATGCCTGTGTTGACTACGAAGTCATGAAGGTACTTGATGATTTTGAATGGAAGATGAAAAATGTAGAAGGAGTCCAGTCTGTTTCGGGCCTGGCCGGTACGACTCGCCAGCTGAGTGCCGCATGGAGCGAAGGCGATCCTAAATGGCGTACCTTGCCTCGCAACCACTACCGGCTTGCTCAATCCGTTGCTCCTGTTCCAACCTCGAGCAGTCTGCTGAATGCCGATTGCAGCGTAATGGCGGTTCACATCTACACTACCGACCATACCGCCGATACGATAGGGCGAATTGTTGAAGCCGTTAACCGGTTCAGTCTCGAACATGCGGCATCACCAATCACATTCAGACTTGCCGCAGGCAATATCGGTGTCATGGCAGCTACCAACGAAGAGGTTGAAAGTTCTCAATTCAGGCTTCTTGGCCTTGTCTACATGGCCGTTATAGCGATCTGCCTGCTGAAGTTTCGTTCACTGGCTTCGACAATGTGCGTGGTAGTACCACTGGCGATTGCATCATTGCTGACATACGGGTTAATGGCCATTCTCGAAATTGGCCTAAAGATTTCCACCCTGCCCGTAATCGCCCTGGGTTGTGGAATTGGAGTTGATTACGGAATCTATATTTTCAGCAGGATTCGCTACTATAGTGCACAGGGTTTGGATTTCAGGGAAGCGTACCTGAAGACGCTGACTACTGTGGGGTCTGGAGTCATGTTTACAGGACTTACCCTGGCAGTGTCAGTTGCCACATGGTTTTTCTCGTCGCTGCAATTCCAGGCGGATATGGGGGTAATACTGATGTTCATGTTTGTCGTGAACATGATTGGTGCAATCGTGCTTTTGCCTGCTCTTGGGGCTTGCATCAGTCGAATGAAACACCGATCAGGAAGTTCGTTCATGATTGGATAGAATCAGCCATAATATTGAAGACGCCCCGGGAACCCGGAGGAAAGTTGACGACCAGACATGAAGAAGACAAGGAAAACCCGTACCATCGGACTGACCGGAGGGATTGGAAGCGGCAAATCAACCGTTGCCGACATGTTCAGCAACATGAGAGTATCCGTACTCAGTGCCGATCAGGTTTCTAGGGATCTGGTGACTCCGGGAAGCCCACAACTCGAGCAAATCGTGGATGCTTTCGGGCCTGACATGCAAAACAGTGATGGTAGTCTTGACCGCGCTGGACTGGCAAGGATCGTGTTCAATGACACGGAGCGGCGCAAAACCCTTGAATCAATCCTGCATCCGCCAATCAGGCAATGCATGTGGGATGCAGTTTCTGTACTCAGGGACGGTTACTGCATTCTGGAAATTCCGCTGTTGATTGAAACCGGTCAGTGGCAAGACGTGGACCGGGTCCTGGTGGTGACCTCCAACCGAAAAACCAGAATCCGTCGACTCACCGGCACCCGAAACCTGGCTGAACAGGATGTACAAAAGGTGATGTCTACACAGTTAACGGACCGGGAACGCATTCAATACGCCGATGACGTCCTGAAAAACGATGACACTCTTGAGAATCTTGCCGAGCAAGTTGAGAGACTTCACGCACTCTATTCATCACTTTTTGACAGCTGAACCACCCGCTCGACCTCAGGGTGATCAAGAATCATGTACACAGCTTCGAGCACATTCATCTCACGAACCGTTTCGCTGTCGAACCACGCAAAATTCTGGCCCTCCCTGCCCATGGCAATTCCACGGTACGAATCGACCATGAACACTTCGAGTTCAACTCTGGCATGCTCATAGTCGTGCTGGATCGTCATCAATTTCGTGACACTTCGGACCTGGATGCCGATCTCTTCTCCAAGCTCCCGAACCAGTGCGGAACGTGCATCCTCGCCCTGCTCGACCTTGCCTCCCGGAAACTCCCATTGGCCTGCACAAGGTGTCCCGGGGCGCCGTTGCTGGACAAACAGCCTGCAGTCCTTGACCAACAGGCCAACCACCACCCGTAACCTCTGCTCAACTACGGTAGTCTGCATTGATGGAAATATAGCCATGAGTGAGATCACAGGTCCAGACCGTGTACTCTCCACTACCGATTTGAAGTTCTGTCTCGATCAGTATTTCATCCCCTTCAAGATGTTGCGCAATCCGGGATTCGTCATAGCTCTCCGCCCGTTGACCGCCTCTGGCTACCAGCTCACCTCCGATCCTGACCAGGAGGTTTTCTGCCTGCATGTTCTCGCCCGACTTGCCAAGCGCCATAATGATTCTGCCCCAGTTGGCATCCCCACCGGCAATCGCAGTTTTGACCAGTGGTGAATTTGCGATCGACTCGGCAATCTTGCGAGCCGAAGCATCACTCTCGGCGCCCGAGATTCGCACCTCTATCAGTTTTGATGCACCTTCACCATCTCGAACAATCTGCATGGAGAGATTCCTCAGGAGCTCATCCAGCGCCATTCGAAACCCCCTGAATCTGGGGTCATCCATGGTGCCGGGCGGAGCATTGCCTGCTTTCCCGGTGGCAAGCAACAGCAACATGTCACTGGTTGAGGTGTCGGAATCCACCGTGATTGCATTAAACGTTCGATCAGCACTTTTGAGCAGCATCTCATGCAACTGGGGTTCAGGAATCCTGGCATCGGTAAAGCAGAAAGCCAGCATGGTCGCCATATTCGGTGCAATCATCCCGGAACCCTTGGCCACGCCACAAAGTGTCACCCGCTGTCCATCTATGGATGCCTGGGCACACGCACCTTTGGCAAAGGTGTCCGTGGTCATGATGGCCTCGGCAACATCCTGCCATGCATCCGACCTGATTCTTTCAGTCAATTCCGGTAATCGATCCATGATTCGCTTGGCAGGAAGCGGCTCGCCAATCACGCCAGTGGAAGCCATCAGTACTTGCTCCGGCCTACACCCTGCTGCATTGGCAGCCGCTTTCGCTATAGTCCGGCAATCGGCAATCCCCTGCAACCCCGTAAACGCATTCGCATTGGCTGAATTGACGACCAATACCCTTGGCGGAGCTGCCTGGATATGCTCTTTGGTAACGGTAATCGGAGCGCCCGGCAATGCAGAGCGCGTGAACAACCCGGCGGCAGAAGTTCCGGAATCCAGAACCCATATCGCCAGGTCATTGCTCCCGACATGCCTGATTCCCGCATCGCCGGCCGCCATGCCAAGCCCCGTAATGGCAGGCAAATGTGGAAAACCCGGCGGGGCCAGAGGACTTTTTCGTTCTACTTTGTCAGACACCGGAACTATATCTTCCCGCAACAGTGCTTGAATTTTTTCCCGGAACCGCAGGGACAGGGTTCGTTACGACCGACCTTTCGAGTGGTGCGTACAAATGTATGCCCGCCCGAATCTACCTTGTCACCCTGCTGGCTGGATACATTTTCATGCACATATTTCATTCTGGACTGTTCAGCCTGGCGTTGACGCAGACGGTTTTCCATTTCAATCTGCTCTTCCTCGGTTGGAATATGCACCCTGGCCAGAATCGAAATCACATCATGACGCACTGAATCAAGCAAGGCATTGAACATCAAGAACGCTTCGCGCTTGTATTCCTGTTTGGGATTCTTCTGTGCATACCCTCGGAGACCGATCCCCTGACGCAGATAATCCATATTGGCCAGATGCTCCTTCCACTTCTCGTCAAGCACCTTGAGCATAATGTGCTTTTCGAAAGTACGCATATTGGCCTCACCTACCTGTTTGACCTTGGCTTCGGCATTCTTGACGACAGCATCCATAATCCGCTCTCGCAGAGAATCTTCATCCAGGTCGCCCTCCTGCGAAAGCCATCCGGAAATCGCCAGATCCAGGCCAAAATCCCGCTTCAGGTCTTGCTCAAGCTGTGATACTTCCCATTGCTCTTCCAGAGTCTGCGGGGGAATAGAACGGTCAATTACCTGCCTGATCACTTCCTCTCGGGCATAGTCAATGTAATCCGAGATGGCATCACTCACCATGAGATCATTACGCTGGTCATAGATAATCTTGCGCTGCTCGTTTGAAACATCATCGTATTCCAGCAACTGCTTGCGCATATCGAAGTTATGCCCCTCGACTTTTTTCTGGGCATTCTCAATCGCTCGAGTGACCAGCGTATGCTCGATGGCTTCTCCCTCTTCCATGCCCAGCTTGCTCATCAATCCCGCTATTTTCTGGGATCCGAAAATCCGCATCAGTGAATCTTCCAGCGACAGATAGAACTGGCTGGATCCCGGATCACCCTGCCGTCCACAACGTCCCCTCAGCTGATTGTCGACACGTCGGGATTCGTTTCTTTCCGTACCCAGAACATGCAGCCCTCCTGATGCAATCACTTGCTCATGTCGGGCTTGCCACTCAACCCTGACCTTTTCGATTTGGGACGAATCTTCCAGCTGTTCCAGTTCAATCTCTAGATTGCCGCCAAGGACAATATCGGTTCCCCGGCCTGCCATATTGGTGGCAATCGTAACCTTGCCCGGCCGGCCGGCTTCTGCGATGATCTCGGCTTCCCGCTGATGCTGCTTGGCATTCAAGACCTGATGGGGGATATTCTTTTTCTTGAGAATTCCCGAGACCAGCTCCGATGATTCAATGGAAGCGGTACCGACCAGCACCGGCTGCTGCCTGGACCGGCAGTCTTCAACCCCCTGAACGATCGCATCGTATTTCTCTTTCGAGGTGCGATATACCTGATCCGGCAAGTCCTTGCGGACCATGGGCTGATTGGTCGGCATGACCACAACCTCAAGCCCGTAAATCTGCAGAAACTCCGGGGCCTCGGTATCGGCTGTCCCGGTCATGCCCGAAAGGTTGTCGTACAGCCGAAAATAATTCTGGAACGTGATCGATGCAAGGGTCTGGTTTTCCTGTTGAATAGCCACACCTTCCTTGGCCTCAATTGCCTGATGCAGACCTTCCGACCATCGTCGGCCGGGCATCATCCGCCCAGTGAATTCATCGATGATCACAATCGAATTATCCCGGACGATATACTCGATATCCAGCCTGAACACATGATGGGCCCTCAATCCGGCATACAGATGATGCAACAGGCCAATATGACTGATATCGTAAAGGCTACCCCCTTCAGGCAGCAAACCGGATTCCGCGAGCACTCTCTCGGCACTTTCAAATCCCGACTCGGTAAGCGATACCTGCCGGGTTTTCTCATCAACGCTGAAATCACCGGGGCCGTCTTCTTCAAACTGGCGCTCCAGACACGGCACAACCTTGTTCATTTGCTGATAAAGCTCGATATTGCCCTCTGAAGGACCTGAAATAATCAGCGGAGTCCTGGCCTCATCAATCAGAATCGAGTCAACCTCGTCAACAATCGCGAAGCCCAGTTCACGCTGGAAACGATCCTGACCGGAAAACGCCATGTTGTCCCTCAGATAATCAAACCCAAACTCGTTGTTGGTTCCGTAAACAATGTCTGAATGATAGGCCTGCTGCTTGTCCTCACGTGGCTGTCCGGAGCGCACAACCCCAACCGTGAGTTCAAGGAATCGGTAAATCTCGCCCATCCAGTTCGCATCACGGTGGGCGAGATAATCGTTCACGGTCACGATATGTACCGGAATGCCGCAAACTGCATTCAGATAGGCTGGCAGTGTGGCAACCAGTGTCTTGCCTTCCCCGGTTTTCATCTCGGCGATCTTGCCTTCATTCAGAACCATTCCGCCAATTAGCTGAACATCAAAATGCCGCAAGCCAATGGTTCTCACCGATGCTTCACGAACCACCGCAAAGGCTTCTTCAAGCAAGTTTTCGGCAACTTCCCCCTTGGCAGCACGATCCTTGAATTCACCGGTCTTGGCCTTCAATTCATCGTCACGGAGCAATTGCATGGCAGATTCCAGTGTATTAATCCTCTGCACGGATTTCTGCATCTTGCGCAGCAATCGCTGATTGCGATTTCCAAAAACCTTGTTCAATGCGGTTTGCAACATGGATTCAGTATAATAGGGTTAGGAGAAATACAAAGTCGAAGCCAATGACCCAGGACCTGTCCAAGCCTTCCATAAAACCAGTCTCGGCTTTTCTCAGGCACATTATACGCCCAGAAATGAATGCTCCTGACATCGATCGGGACATCAAGCTGCAAAAAGCCTGGGCAACGATTGCCGGCGACCTCACTCCATTTGCCCGGCCCATACTTCAGCGGTCCGGGAAGCTGGTGATCGAATGCAAATCGTCGGTCTGGGCCACCAATTTTCGCGCTCAAGCTCCGACCATCCTGCACAAGTTTAAGGATCGAGGTGTTTCCGTCAAGGAGATTGCAGTACGGGTCAAACCGGCAAATTCAAGTCCGGGAAGAAGACGGCAAATACCGGTTATTGAACAAAACGACCATGTCATACCGATATCGGAAAGAGCCACCAATCAAATCCTCAAGACTGCCCGGAATGTCAAGAACCCGCGCCTGAAGGCATCGCTTGAAAACCTTGCTCGTTCTGCCAAACGCAGGCTTGGGAATCAATAGGCTAAAGCGACATCGTTGAAATAGATTGGCGCCTGTTCCGGACCATCATAACTCACCAACTCCCATGCAGATTTGTCCTGCATCAACTTTCGGACCAACTGGTTGTTGAGGGAATGTCCTGATTTATAGGCCTGGAACTCACCGATCAGGAGATGCCCCGTCAAATACAAATCCCCAATTGCATCGAGTATCTTGTGCTTGACGAATTCCCCCTCGTAGCGCAACCCTTCCTTGTTCAGAATATGGAAGGAATCCAGAACAATGGCGTTTTCAAAACTGCCTCCTCGAGCAAGTCCGGCATTTTGCAACATTTCCAGCTCATCAATAAATCCGAAGGTCCGGGCCCTACTGACTTCCTTGATGAAGGAAGTGGTTGAAAACTGCAATTCTTCACTCTGGGTCGAATTCTGCATGACCGGATGATCAAAATCGATGGTGAACTTGACCTTGAAACCCGAGTAGGGACTGAGACTTGCCCATTTGTCGCCATCATTGATCTTGACATGCCGCTTGATCCGAATAAACTTTTTCGGCGCAGACTGTTCAACTATGCCAGCCGACTGCAACAGGAATACAAAAGGGCCGCAACTGCCATCCATAATCGGAATCTCCGAAGCATTTAACTCGACGATCACATTGTCAATGCCGAGGCCCGCAAACGCCGACATGAGGTGTTCAACGGTCGAGACCCGAATTCCGTCCTTTTCCAGGGTTGTCGACAAGCGGGTATCCCGAACGTATTCGACATTCGCCTGAAATTCTCCCAGTTCCTGCCCTTCAGCATCCAGCCGACGAAACACGATACCCTGATTGGCATCTGCCGGCATCAGTCGCAAGGTCACTTTTTCACCAGTATGCAAACCGATACCGGTCGCGCGGATGCGATTCTTCAATGTCCTTTGCTTGATCATAGATAATCCATAATTACAGGCTTGCAGAAATTTGGCGTATTATCCAATAAAACGATTATACATAGCAGTCACACCTTGCTTTTATTACAATATTTTTACTCATGAGCAAAAATTGACCAGTAATGGCCCAGTCAAAAGAGCCACGATTCAACACACGATCCCGCCTTGACCAATGCTTTATGGATGGGTTCTTTTTGTGCACGGAGAAACAGAGCCACCAACAAGACTCAATCCCTACCCCAACCCAAGCGGCTTGACCCTGGCTGGTGCTTCCTCTTAATCGGCCTGTTTGCGCAGCCAGTGAGGCAGGTCATAGTAATCCATGCCCTTCTCCGACAGGTCGTATGCCGGGTTGCCGACCATGCGTATTTTCCGAGCCTGGCGAAACTGCGGGGCTTCCTCAATCTCCCCCTGCTCTTCATCAGTTTCATCTGGAGGTTGAACCAGTCCGATCTTCCTGGCCCCGTTGAAGGTAAGGCCAGTGGCCACTACTGTAACACTGATCTCTTCCTCCATCTCGTTGTCAATCGACATGCCTATGATCATGTTGCAGTCCCGATGATCATACTCACGGATGATTTTGCAGATATCCCCGAATTCGTTGACACTCATATTCGGTCCGCCTGTGATATTGACCAGAATACCTTTTGCACCCTCGATTTCGTCATCTTCCAGAAATGGACTGGAGATGGCCATCTGGATGGCTTCCTTGGCCCGATTTTCACCAGTTGCCGTGGCCGACCCCATCACGGCCATGCCCATGGAACCCATGATGTTCCTCACATCGGCAAAGTCAAGATTGATCTTTCCCGGCTTGGTAATCACATCGGAAATACCCTTTACTGCATTCAGCAAAACCTGATCGGCCATGCCAAAGGCGGCCTGGAAACTCTCATCACCGCCTGCAACTTCCGGAATTTTGTCGTTGGGTATGATGATCAGGGAATCGACATATTTCTGAAGTTCCACGATCCCTTCATCCGCGACTGCCCTTCGCCTCTCTCCCTCATAATCAAAGGGTCGTGTAACCACCGCGACCGAGAGTATTTTCAGTTCACGCGCTACTTCAGCGACAACCGGTGCTGCTCCGGTGCCAGTACCACCGCCCATACCTGCTGCTATGAATGCCATGTCAGCCCCTTGGAGCGCACTTGTGATGCTGTCGCGCATTTCCAGGGCTGCCTGCCGTCCAACTTCAGGATTTGCACCGGCACCCAAACCGCGAGTGATGGTTTCACCCAACTGGAGTTTGGTGATTAACCCTGACGACGCAGTGCTTAAAGCCTGTGCATCGGTATTGGCGATGATGAATTCAACATCGGTCAGGTTGGCCGACAGCATATACTCGACAGCATTGCTGCCACCACCGCCAACACCGATAACCTTGATCACCGCGCGTTGATTTTCAAGCTCAAACATGACTATTTCTCCGTATAAAAATTTTGTTTGTTGTAATGAAGGATTGTTTTCTGTTTATGCAAAAATGCTCTTTACCCACCCCGTGATGGACTTGCCTATTTTTTCTTCGGTTGAATATTCTTCGAGAACCAGACTCTTTCGGTTTTTCCTGGCATAACCATGCTTGATTAGCCCTACTCCTGTTGAAAAGATCGGATTTCTGATCGATTGCTCCAGATTGCCCTGATAGTCCGGCATGCCTCGGCGAACTGGCAGGTGGAAAATCTCTTCAGCCAGTTCAACAATTCCGTCCAACCCCGATGTACCGCCGGTAAGCACGATCCCGGAACCGATCAGGTTGAGAAAGCCGCTACGGTCCAGTTCAGCCTGGATCATCATCAACAGTTCATCAACCCTTGGCTCGATGACCTCGGCCAATGCCCATCGCTTCAGCTTTCTCGGCGGTCGCCCGCCAATGCTGGCTATCTCAATTTCGTGATCCCTGTCAACCAGCTGAACCAGGACATTTCCAAAGCGTTTCTTGATTTCTTCTGCGACAGTCTTGGGTGTATTGAATGCCATCGCTATGTCATTGGTAACGTGATCGCCGGCGATGGGAATAACCGCAGTATGCTTGATGAAACCATCATGATAGACCGCGATATCGGTGGTTCCCCCACCAATGTCAACCATGCACACACCAAGGTCCTTCTCGTCATGGCTCAGCACCGTCTCGGAAGATGCAATTTGCTCAAGCACCAGCGCATTTGCTTCAAGACCGCAACGGCGGATACACTTCATGATGTTCTGGGCCGCACTTGTGGCTCCTGTAATCACATGCACCCCAACCTCCATCCTGACTCCGGACATGCCTATTGGATCCTGTATACCCTGTTGACCATCGATCGTGAAATCCTGTGGCAGAACATGCAGGATACTATGGTCACTTGGCACCGCCATCGCCCGGGCCGCTTCAAGCACACGACGGACATCGAACTCGTCTACCTCGCCATTCTTGATTGGCGCTACTCCGAGTGAGTTGATGCTGTGAATATGGGCACCGGCAATCCCGACATAGACAGAACCGATATCATAATTTGCCATCAGACTGGCCTCTTCAACCGCCCTCTGTATTGACTGGACTGTTGATTCAATATCGGAAATCACGCCTTTTTTCATGCCCTTGGCACGTTGATGCCCCAAGCCAATGATCTTCATTTCACCAAGCGCATTGAATTCGGCCACGATGGCAAGCACCTTCGTGGTACCGATATCGAGGCCGACAAGTATGGAGTCCGATGGTTTTTTGGTCATCATGATCGGTCAACAATTCCCATGCATTACCCAGTTATCCAGACTCCTGCATTGCCAGAGTCTCCCCCTCTTCGCCTTTCCAGCGAATTGCAAAGCCGTTGGTATAACGAAGATCGATTGATTCGATCTGTTCAAACTGATCGATCAGTCCTCGATCAAGACTGGCCACGAACCTTGAAATCCGTTCCACTGCATTTTGCTGATTGACCACCATGCGGGGCGGGGGCCTGGAAGGCTTGGACGCACTTCCGGCTTCTGTCCTGGCTCTGGACAAAACGCTGGGAGACAACTCAAGGTGCCATACGTGTACATCGTCAGCGGTCAGCGAAATCAGGTTCAGGCCCCATACTGCGAATCTCTCCGACCAGTCAAGATAGGACTCGAATAATTTCTGTTCCTCGCCCGGAGCTCCGGAAAGGGCGGGCAGACGTGCTATTTCATGCGCTTCGACAAACGGCGGAATATCGAGCACCTCACCGGTGTAATTAATCCATTTCCGATCATTCCAGCGAACCACCGGGTTAATCGGGGAAACCACGATTACTAGTGTTGAAGGCCATTGGCGATGCACCGAAACGGAAGATATCCAGGGTATCTGTGTGACCTGGTCCTTCAGTTTCCCAAGATTGGCAGAGAAGAAGTTGCCATCAAGCTCGGACAGGGCGACTTCGCGGATTGTCTCGGCACCACGACTCTCGAATCCATCCTTGATGGTAATCTGGGTAAACATGAACCTATCCTGTATCAACCGTTGGTCGACAGCATAAATAAGCCCTAACGGCACGATCATGGAAGCAAGAAAAAGCACCAGTCTGACCCAGGGTCGAACGGGTTTCGACACAGGAACAATGTCCGGATCCCGACCTACCGGATCCATGAACGGGTCGAGATCTTCAAGATCGATGTTCATCGTCGGTTCTACCCGTTTCGAGCGAGTCCCCGGTTCGAGAATCAGGCGACTGTATTGTTGGTCATCAGTCATTGGCCATCTCCAATAATCCGCACTTCCGGCACCAGGCGAACACCGGTACCTTGTTCGACCGTGTCCTGCACATGGAGAATCAGTTCTTCAATCTGTCGGGAAGTCGCTTTTCGTTCACGATTGACGATAAAATTTGCATGTACATCGGAAACTACCGCGTTGCCGATGGCGTACCCCTTCAATCCGCACCTTTCAATCAATCGAGCGGCATGGTCCCCTTCCGGATTTCGAAATACCGAGCCGGCATTTGCAGTTTGCACCGGTTGAGAAGCGTTGCGCAGCTTGCGTTGATCGCGAATAACTTGCCGTCCATCATATTCATCGGCAGCCATTTCAAGCACCAATGTTGCAGCCAGAATGCAGCAATCCTCAGGCAGCTCTACCTGACGATAGCCATGCTGCACGGTTTCCTTTTCATGAACCGAACACTCACCACTGCGATCAACACACTCAATCGATTCCACACGATGCCATGTCTCGTCACCGAACGCACCGGCATTCATGGCCAATGCACCTCCGAACGACCCGGGAACGCTTGCCAGAAATTCGGCCCCCTTTAGCCTGTTTGAAGCTGCAGCCCTTGCCACGTTGGCACTGGAAACACCAGCTTCGGCATACAGTCGACAATCGCCCAGGACCACGATTTTCCTGAGCCCGGATGAGACATGAATCACCATTCCCCGGATGCCGCCATCACGCACCAGCAAGTTACTTCCGAGTCCAACCCATGCAACCGGCATGGTTTTTGGCAATGCCCTGAGCAGTTGCACCAAATCCTGCCTGTCATGGGGAAAATACATGTAATCCGCGGTACCACCGGTTCTCCAACTGGTATGCCGTGACATTGGCTCGTCAAACCGTAGTTCCCCCGCCAGAGATTCGGGGGGGCTGAATTCCCTGTACACGATGGACTCAGACACGGACTTGCTCCAGATCGTGGTTCCCCATGGCCGGCCCGGCTGCCAACTCGGCAGCAAACTGACTGATACTGCCCGCACCCATGGTGATTACGACATCATCCTGCCGAGTCATTTTCGGTAGAATATTCCTGAGTTCATCGAATGTTTCAGCAAATTCCGAGTCCTCTGCCTCCTTTCGGATGGCATCAGACAATGCCTTGCCGTCAAAGCCCGGAATCGGTTCCTCACCGGCCGCATAAACCCCGGTGGTCACTAGGGCGGGCACGGATGACAAAACCTGCACAAACTCGTCAAACAGGTCCCTGGTCCGGCTATAGCGATGGGGCTGGAACACGACAACAATGCGCCTCTGTGGCCAGCAATCCCGAGCGGCCTGTACGGTCACTTGAATCTCACTCGGGTGATGGGCATAGTCATCGATCAACTCGACCGTATGATCGGCAAGCTGAATCTCTCCCAGTACCTCAAACCGCCGTGATATACCCTCGAATTCTGACAGCGTGGAACGAATCACGTCCAGCGACACATCAAGATTGAATCCGGTCGCAATAACCGCCAGTGCATTCAACACGTTATGACGCCCGGGCAAGGCCAGCTTGAACTTGCCGATCGAGCGGGCGTTACGAGACACCTCAAAGGTGCTCTCGAAACCGGCTTGTGAAAACTGACTGGCCTTGAAATCAGCATCATCCGAAAAACCATAGGTCACAAAGGAACGATTCAAGCGATGCAGAATACGCCGCACACCCGGATCATCAATGCACAGGACCGCCAATCCGTAAAACGGAAGGTTGTGCAGAAAATCCACGTAGGTCTGTTCCAGGTTTTCCACCTTGCCCTCATAGGTTTCCATGTGATCCTGATCAATATTGGTAACCACGGCAATCAGCGGCTGCAGATGCAAAAATGATGCATCACTCTCATCCGCCTCAGCCACCAGAAACTCACCGCCCCCCAGACGACTATTGGTATTGGTGCTATTGATAACACCGCCGACAATAAAAGTTGGGTCGGTTCCGGCATTAATCAGCAAGGTGGATACCAAAGAGGTAGTCGTGGTTTTGCCATGTGTGCCGGTAATGGCGATACCTTTCCTGAAGCGCATCACTTCACCGAGCATTTCCGCTCTGGATACGACCGGTATTTTTCGCAAACGGGCTGCTTCCAGTTCCGGATTGTCGTGACCAATTGCCGTGGAATACACCACCACATCCGCATTGCCCAGATTATCGGAATGGTGCCGGTGATGCAGTTTGACGCCGGCCCTGGCCAATCGCTGCGTGGTGCGTGAGCGAGAGACATCCGAACCCGACACCCGGTATCCCAGATCCAGCAATACTTCGGCGATGCCGCTCATGCCAACCCCGCCGATTCCCAAAAAATGGATGTGCTCTACGAACTCGCGCATGCGACCTCCATACAGGTTTTCGCAACCGATCGGGAAGCATCGGGCTTTCCTAGCGCACGCGCTGCACTGGCTATTTGAATCAACTCATCGGGGTTTTTCAGAAGGCGTTTCAGATCAGTGAGCCAATCACCCTTGTGCCACTCCTGTTCCCGAAACATCAAACCGGCCTGATTCCTGACCAGAAATTCGGCATTGACCGCCTGATGGTCATCTACGGCATACGGATACGGCACCAGAATTGCCGCCACCCCGGCACAACAGATCTCGGCGATGGTCATGGCACCAGCCCGACAGATGACGATATGGCTCCAGGCATAGGCATCCGCCATGTCATCGATAAACGGGTCGACTCGGCATTCAATACCCCGACGTTCATATTCGGTGGTGATCAGGGAAGCGTCTCTCTGACCGCACTGATGCCATACTTGCAGGCTATCGAGTTCCGACTTGCCCAGTAATTCCGGCAAATCCATATTAAATGCGACTGCCCCCTGACTACCCCCAAGCACCAGAATACGGTTCAAGGGGGAAATTCCGGACAGGCGCTCTGCCGGCTCGGGAATTCCGGAAATGCTGCTACGAACCGGATTACCGGTCCATACCGACTGGTTGATACCTCGAGGGGAAGGAAACCCGGACATCACCACTTTCGCAACCCTTGCCAGAAACCTGTTGGTCCATCCTGCAACTGAATTTTGCTCATGCAGGAGTAACGGCAACCCCATCACCACCCCTGTCAATCCACCAGGTCCGGATACAAATCCACCCATACCGATGATCACATCCGGTTTTCTTTTCCGGATAATTTCGAAGACCTGCGACATGGCCCTTGCCATCATGAATGGCAGTTTCAACAGGCCAATCATGCCACGTCCCCGCAAACCCTGGATTGAAATAGTGTCGTAGGCAATACCGGCCAACGGAACCAGACGCGATTCGAGACCCCCGACACTTCCAACCCAGGAGAGTTCAACCTGCTGCTCTGCGAGATCTTCGGCAACAGCCAGGGCAGGCATGACATGCCCACCGGTTCCTCCCGCCAAAATCATGATGCGTGTCATGAATATCCCTCCATGGTTCTCTGATCACGAAGCCTGATGTGTCGTTCGATCGCGAGCAATAACCCGATTCCGATCATTGAGCTCAACATGCTGCTCCCGCCATAGCTGATGAAGGGCAGGGTCAAGCCCGTAGTCGGCAACAGTCCGATATTGACACCGACATGCACGATCGACTGAAATGAAATTTGAAAACCGATACCAATCGCCAGGACAGAACAGAACATGTCCCCTTCTGTCCAGCACCTTTGTGCAAGCTGGAACATCGTCCACATCAGTGCCGCAAACAGAAGTATGATTGCAATGATTCCAGCCGAACCCAGCTCCTCACCAACAATTGCGATCAGAAAGTCATTCTCTCCAAAGGGCAGATAGAACAATTTCTGGATACTGTTACCCAAACCAACTCCAAACCATTCTCCCCGACCAATTGCAATCAGGGATTGAACGAGTTGATAGCCACTACCGGTGGCATCATTGAACGGATCAAGATAGTTGAACAGTCTTTCCCTGCGATAGTCGACAGCCAGAATCAGTGCCACAACTGTAGCAACGGCCGCGGATCCGATATACAGAATGTGCATCAACCGGGCACCGGCCAGGAACAGCATGATGCTGACAGTCGCCCCGATTACCATGACCATGCCGAGGTCCGGCTGGAGCAGCAGCAACAGGCATACCGAACCCAATACCAGAAAATATGGCTTCCAGATTTCCAGGGTATGGACTGCATGGCGATTTTGCGATAGATGTGCTGCAAAGAAAATGATGGTCAGGATCTTGGTCAATTCAGCGGGCTGGATCGTTGCCACGCCAATATTGATCCACCTACGGCTACCGTTAATTTCGACCCCTATACCCGGTATCAGGACCAGTACCAGCAGTGCGGCACCGATTCCCATGAGCCACTTGAAGTATCGCTGGATCCAGTGAATGCTGACATGTGATACTGCCCACATCACAAATACACTGACGGCTATATGGAACAGATGTCGCAGGAATTTCTGATGATTCGGGGCCAGCGACGGGTCCGAACTGATTGCGGTTGCGGAGAACACCATGATCAGGCCAAGGGATACCAACATGGAGACAATGATGAACAATCGACTGTTTCCGATACCAGATGGCATGTAGGCCAAACTGGTCTCTCCTGATTTCGGTCTGAAGAGTCTCCCCATGTTCATGACTTGACTCGTTTGACAACAGTTTCGATGAAAGCTTCGCCCCGATGAACGTAGCTCTCAAACATGTCGTAACTTGCACAGGCCGGTGAAAACAACACCACCTCACCGGAAGTTGCCAGATTGACAGCCATCTCGATGGCCTGTTCAAGAGACAGGGCATTGCTCCTTTCGGTGTGCTCGGAAAGTGCCGCATCTATTACGTCTGCGTCCTCGCCAATCAGGATGACGTGGCGAACCTTCTGCTCAATCAGAATCCCCAGACTCCTGAAATCAGCACCCTTGCCCTGCCCGCCGGCAATCAGAATGATGGGCCTGTTGAAATTCATGATCGCCGCCCTCGTGGCACCGGGATTGGTTGCCTTGGAATCATTAATCCACTGAATACCGCGATACTCACACACCAACTGGCAGCGATGTGGCAACCCCCGGAAGTTTGCGGCTGCCCGAATCACGGCATCATCCAGCTTGACCCCTGACGCATAGACAAGTGCAAACCCGGAAAGTACATTCAGGAGATGGGAGTCACCCTGAATGCCAAGTTGATCTTCACGAATCAGTTGCTGATTTCCATGAACAAGAATCCGCATGCCATCCTGCTCAAGGATGCCAAATTCACAGTCCTGATCCGTTGCCTGCAATCCAAATCCAATTGGATTGAGGGTCCGGGGTGATGCCCTGTACAAATAATCATCACCGCAATTGATAATAGCCTGCTTCGCATTCCGGAAAATTCTCAGTTTGGCTTCCGTGTAAGCCTGAATGGTCTTGTGACGATCCAGATGGTCTTCGCTGATGTTGAGAATTATCGCCGCCTCCAGATGCAGGGAATACACGGTTTCCAGTTGGAAACTGGACAACTCGAGCACATAAAAATCAGGTCGGTCCTGCTCGAGGAGATTCAGGGCCGGAGTGCCAAGATTGCCCCCCACAATAGCCTGTCGGCCAGCAGCAACAAGCATGTCCCGAACCAGCATGGTTACTGTTGACTTGCCGTTTGATCCGGTAATTCCGATCACCGGGGCCTCAACCACCCTTGCGAAAAGCTCAATGTCGCCCACCAGCTTGCTGGTCATTACTGACTCAGGCAACTCGATACCGGGGCTTGCAACAATTTCATCAAACTCCTCCAGGTTCTCTAGCGGAATCCGTCCGGTGACTAGATTGACATTGGGGTAGTGCTCTTTCAGTGCATTCATGTAAGGCGGTATCTCACGTGTATCTGCAACAGTCAGCCTGACCGGTAGCCGGGCGAGATGACGAACCGCAGAATACCCGCTGATTCCAAGTCCAATCACCAGAATCGATTTGATGGGTTCCCGATGTTGTGCGAGAGTTACCATGCTTACCGGATCTTCAGTGTGGCAAGTCCAATCAACATCAGGATCAGACTTATTATCCAGAAACGCACAATGACCCGTGGCTCGGGCCATCCCTTCAGTTCGAAGTGATGGTGCAAAGGTGCCATCTTGAACACCCTGCGGCCGGTCATCTTGTAGGAGACAACCTGGATCATCACCGAGACCGTCTCGATTACGAACACACCGCCCATGATCAACAGTACAATCTCCTGGCGCACAATGACGGCAATCAGACCAATCGCCGCACCCATGCTCAAGGCACCTACATCGCCCAGGAATACCTGTGCGGGATAGGCGTTGAACCAGAGAAATCCGAGACCGGCACCAACCAGAGCCGAACAGAAAATAGCTACTTCACCCGCTCCCGGTATGTAGGGAATGCCCAGATAAGCCGAAAAATTGAAATGCCCGGTTGCATAGGCAAAGATTGCCAATGCGCCTGAAACCATGACAACCGGCATGATGGCAAGGCCATCCAGGCCGTCTGTGAGGTTCACTGCATTGCTACTGCCGACAATCACCAGATAGGCAAGAATCAGATAGCCCCAGCCTAGTGGCAAAGCCACATTCTTGAAAAACGGCAACAGCAGTTCTGTCTCTGCCGGGGTCGTTGCATTCCAGTACAGGAACACGGCCGCCGACAAGCCTGCCACCGACTGGAGCAGAAGCTTGTTGCGGACGCTCAATCCCCTGGAGTTTTTTCGGGTGAGTTTCGAATAATCGTCAATCCAGCCAATGATTCCGAACGAGATCGTGATAAAGATCAGAATCCATATGAAACGGTTATCCAGATTTGCCCAGAGCAGAGTAGTAATGACTACCGCTCCAAGCACCAGAATCCCGCCCATGGTAGGAGTACCTGCCTTTTGCAGGTGAGTCTGGGGGCCATCGTCCCGAATGTTCTGGCCAATTCCGAAATGATTCAGCTTGCGGATCATCGTCGGTGCAAACACGAAAAACAGCAAAATGCTGGTCAGAACGCCACAGATGCTACGAAACGTCAGATAGCGAAACACATTGAGGAAGGTGTACTCCCGGGAAATATTTTCAAACAGCCAGGTCAGCATGACACATCCCCACCGGATTTCGTGTGATCGACAATACCAGCAACAATGTTTTCCATTCTGGATGACCGGGAACCCTTGACCAGTACCGCCGTATTGGCATCAATCTGACGAACCAGCCCGTCAATCAGTACGTCAGCGTCCGAAGCATGCACTGCATTCTTCCCAAACCCCTCGACATAGGAAGCAGATAATTCAGACGCTTTTTGCCCCAGGCAATAGAACTGATCGAGATGCTTTTGCCTGGCATATGCACCGACCTGACGATGATATTCAGGACCGGCCTGTCCGAGCTCTGCCATCTCACCGAGCACCAGGATTTTCTTGCCGGGATAATTGGTCAGTACATCAATGGCGGCCATGATCGAGTGCGGATTGGCATTGTAGCTGTCATCAAGCACCTCGGATCCATTGATGCCCCTGACCCTGCACAGGCGACCGGGAGCACCAATGGTATTCTCGAGTCCTTTTCGAATCGACTCCGGGTCTGCACCTGCGGCATGTGCAAGAGCCGCCGAGGCGGTTGCATTATGGATATTGTGGATGCCTGGCAGTGGAAGCACGACATGAATTGCCTGTTCACCGACGACCAGGTCAAATTCCGACTGCCGCCAGTCGGGATTCGGGTTTTCAAAGCGAACTACTGCTTCCCTTGTCGACCCGAAAGTCAGAATCTCTCCATCAGGCACACGGGTTTTGAAACAGCTTTGCCATTCGACATGAAAAGGATCATCAAGATTGATAATTGCTGTGCCCTGTCTTCCCATGCCTGAGAAAATCTCCGACTTGGCTCTGGATATCTGTCTAACGTCCCCCAGGCCCTCGACATGTGCCGCTGAAACATTGTTTATCATGGCAATGGTCGGTCGTGTCAATCGGGAGAGATAGTCAATCTCTCCCGGCCCATTGGTGCCCATCTCGATCACCGCAAATTGATGCGAATCGTTCAGGCCAAGGAGTGTCAGTGGGACTCCCCACTGGTTATTGAAGCTTTTCTCGGGTGACAGGCATGCTCCGATTTCAGCAAGAATGGATGTAACCATCCGGGTGACTGTGGTTTTTCCGTTACTCCCGGTAATGGCCAGTACTGGGATATTGAAGTGTTCTCGCCAGTGCCTGGCCAGCATGCCCAGAGACCGAGTGGTATCAGCAACCCTTATCTGGGCTATAGGCACAGGTTGCAGGTTCGAGACCATGGCTCCGGCAGCACCGGATTCAACACTTTTTACGACGAAATCATGACCGTCATGTGCCGCACCTGGAATCGCCACGAACAAGCCTCCCGGAAACAGGGTTCTGGAATCAATACTGACAGAATTGAACGAGGTCCCATTGCCATGCAATTCCCCTCCCACAATAGTCGCTGCCTCAGACAGGGTCATCATGTACCCGCCCCCAGCAGTTCCCTGACCCAACTCGAATCGTTAAATTTCCGCTCTGTATCGCCAGTCACCTGGGAGTCCTCGTGGCCTTTACCGGCAATCAGGACCAGATCACCTTGCGTGGACGCTTCGATTGCAAGCCGGATTGCCTCGCCTCGGTCCAGACATACCTCCGGCGAAGATCGCATACCGCTTGCGATATTCTCGATAATCTTCTCGGGCGCTTCCCGGCGTGGATTATCGTTGGTTAGAATCACCTGATCGGCATACTCTTCGGCAATCGCTCCCATCAAGGGACGCTTGTCGGTATCGCGCTCACCCCCACAACCAAACACCGTAACCAGTTTTCCCTCGCATAATTCCCTCAATGACCCCAGTACATTCTTCAGGGCATCCGGAGTATGTGCATAATCCACAACCACGCCTGGCCAGCTGTCCCCGCCCCCCAACAACTCCATGCGCCCGGGGGGCGGCTGGATTTCACGAATGGCATCAGCAATCTGTTCTGTTGATGGACCGAATGCCTGCAAGGCCCCAATGGCAGCCAGTAGATTCAATACATTGAACCGTCCAATCAGACTTGATTCAAACTGGGTAGGTACTCCCTCAAGATCCAGTTCAAAAACGGTACCGCATGCATCAAGTCCACATGAGGTTGGACAAAGGTCAGCATCCGGATTGAACCCGTAAGTCAAACACCGGGCATCGGTTTCCGTGCGGCAGTACTCGGCAATTTCCTGGCCGAAGGTATCGTCCGTATTGATTACCATTGCCAGCATTCCCGGATGTTCGAACAGCTTGTGCTTGGCCTGGCCGTAGCTTTCAGCAGTCTTGTGATAATCGAGATGGTCATGACTCAAATTGGTGAAAATCCCGATTTCGAAATTCACCCCATTTGTCCGGCCCTGATCAAGACCGTGCGAAGAAACCTCCATGCTCAACGCCGGGATTTCGGCTTGCGCAATTTCAGAGAGCATGCTCTGCAGACTGATGCTGTCCGATGTGGTCAGGCCTGCATGCTCAAGACTGCCAACCCTGCCAGTACCGATAGTGCCGAGATAGGCACAGGGAATACCCAGATAATCCAGAGCCTGAGCGATCAGGTAGGCAACCGTGGTTTTTCCATTGGTGCCGGTCACGCCGAGCACCCGAATCTGTGTTGCCGGATAGTCAAAATATCGCGCTGCGATAGGACCCAGTACATCCCGCAACCCTTCAATTGCAAGAAAAGGGGTCGGGCTATCTTGATGTGCTTTGAGACTGGCACCGGTTTTCTCATAGACAATCGCTGCGGGCTGACGCTCGAGGGCATGATCAATATAATTCCGTCCGTCTTCCCGGGTGCCTGGCATGGCAAAAAACACGTCCCCGGATCCAACATCCCGACTATTGATGGCGAGTCTGCGGATCGGACGATCCTGATCCAGGGGGACCTTGACATGGCCATCAAGCAGTTGGCTCAGGGACATACCCCGTTGCTGATCCGGTGCATGAGCAGGCTTCTTCAACGAAATCATCCCATACCCCCTCCAGTCGAGGTGGTATCCGTAACCAGCGTTTCAAGCTTGTCCGGGCGGACGTCATAAATCCGCATCGTATCCTTCATCAGCCTGGAAAAGACCGGGGCAGCAACAGCACCTCCGAAGTATTGTTTTGATAGAGGCTCGTCAATGACTACCACGCCCACGAACTGCGGGTTTGAAATCGGTCCAAAACCAGCAAAAAGGGAAAGGTAATCCTTGTTCCTGTAGTTCCCATTAACCAGTTTATGGGTGGTTCCGGTTTTGCCGCCAATTCCATAGCCGGATACTTGTGCCCGGGAAGCCGTACCTTGCCGGGTAGCCACCTTGTGTAGCATCTGGCGAACCTGAAGTGCAGTTTCAGAACTATAGACACGCTCTCCGCTAGCCACATATCCTGTGGGCTTCGGTTCGATCGTCACTGGTAGCAAGATTCCATCTGTAGCGAACACCGTGTACGCTCGTGCAATCTGCAGTGCTGTTGCACTAAAGCCGTATCCAAAAGACATGGTTGCATGTTCGATTGGCCGCTTTCGGAATGGAAGAATGCCCGAAGATTCGCCCGGCAGGTCGCTGGCCGCATCTCCAAAACCAACTCGCTCCAGGGTACGATGCAGTTTTGCGAAAGGCTCTTCCAGCACCAGCTTGACGGTTCCGACATTGCTGGACTTTGCAATGATATCGGTGACTGTCAATTCTTCGTAGTTACGAACATCGCTAATCCGGTTACGACCGATGTACATATGACCGGGATGGGTATCAACCACGGTATCGGGCGTGATGTGCCCCTCTTCCAGGAGCATCGCAATAGCGAATGGCTTGGTCAATGAGCCAGGTTCAATTGCATCAGTGACGACCCGATTACGAAGAACTCCATGCGTAACGGTAGTGCGGTCGTTGGGATTGAACTGAGGAGCATTGACCATTGAAATAATCTCCCCGCTGGGCACCTTGATCAGAACAATGCTACCCCCTGCTGCCTTGTGGGTTTTGACCGCTTCTTCCAGATATCGAGCGGCCAGCGTCTGGATACGCTGATCTATACTGATTCGCAGGTCTGCACCATGCCGGACCGAATGTGGATTATCAATGGCTTCGACATAACGGCCGGTTCTATCCTTGAGAACGCGTTGACTACCAGACTCTCCGGTCAGCAGGTCGTCGTATTTGAGTTCCAGGCCTTCCTGGCCCGTATCCCTGATATCGGTCAAGCCGATCAGTTGAGCACCAATAGGCCCACCTGGAAAGAACCGTTGGTATTCGCGTCTGATCTCGAGTCCGGGCACACCTAGATCAATGGCCTTTTGTGCGCGCTCCGGGGAAACTCTTTTCAGGACATACATGAATCCGGAATCGCTGTACCGATTACAACGTTCATTCATCAGCCGTATATCAACACCTACATTGCTTGCGAGTTCTGCCCATCGGCTCCTGTGCCTGCAAAACACTTGTGGATTGGCTGCAAGTGAGTCAACCGGGGTGCTGGTTGATAAAATCTGGTCATTGCGGTCCAGAATGTTGCCCCGTTGTGCCGAAAACTTGAGAACGCGCTCGAATCGGTTTTCACCTTCGCTCACCAGTTGCTCATGCATTGCGGTTTGCAGATAGGCGATTCGAACAATCAGGGCAATGAACAATCCGAATACCACTGCCAGGACGAATTGCATTCTGCCTGAAACCACCCTGAATAGATTCTGATTGTGCTGCATTGCCTGTAATTTCAATCCGACGGTTTATTGAGGGCAATCAGCACGATTTCCTCGGGGTCCGGTTGAGACATGCCTAATCTCTCGGTAGCATCCATCTTGATATTGCCAATCCGGTTGGTAGTTGTCCAGGTCTCCTTCTCCAGCAGCAATCGTCCCCAGTCCATTTGATAGCGATCGTGTTGTTCGCGAGCCTGGTAAAACTGATCAAACACGATGCGATGCTGATGACGGACAGTCATCACTACAAGTGCACCGGCCACCATCAGTACAAGCAGTATCCACATGGTAGTTACTAATCTCATCGTCCAGTCCTCATGCGACTTTCTGGGCAGCCCGAAATACGGCACTTCGTGATCTTGGGTTCCTATGGATTTCCTCCGTGCCGGGCTTGAGAGGCTTGCCAATCTGCCGTAGTCGTGGATGCATCATCTCTTTGGGCACGGGAATTTCCGGAGGATAGAAGTTACCGCGTGACTGGTTACGGATAAACCGCTTGACGATGCGGTCCTCAATCGAATGAAAACTGATTGCTACAAGCTTCCCTCCCGGTGCCAATGCCTCAATCGCCAGTTCAAGTCCCTGACTAATCTCTGAAACTTCATCATTAACAGCGATACGAATTGCTTGAAAGGTGCGGGTTGCAGGATGCTTGTGCCTGTCCCTGAATGGCTGAGCGGCGACAACCAACTGCTCCAGGTCGCGAGTAGTCTGAATGGAGCCATTTGAAATGGCCTGCTTGATAGATGTCGCAATTGCCCTTGAGAACCGCTCCTCACCATATTCCCAGAGTACCTGGACCAGTTTTTTCTCGGAGACTCGCATCATCCACTCGAGAGCGGTTGGACCTGATGAATTGTCCATGCGCATGTCCAGTGGGCCATCATGGCGAAAACTGAATCCTCGATCAGGGTTGTCCAATTGAGGTGAAGAAACACCAAAATCGAAAATGATGGCATCGATTTTTCCAAACAGTTTCAGTGTCTTTAACTCTTCGTCCAATCTGGAAAAAGGAGCCTGCACAATATCGACTCTCTTCATGGCTTGCCAGACTGACCGGGCATGAGCGATTGCCTCGGGGTCTCGATCGATCAGAACCATCCGGGCATCCGATGGAAGTCTTCCGTAAATGGCAGTGGCATGCCCGCCCCGGCCATAGGTTGCATCAACGACTGTCTGACATTGCTCTGGATTAACGATATTGAGTAGCTCTTCAATCATCACCGGAATGTGTTGGGAGTGGTTCATCACATGCGATCAAATTGACAATTGTTCCATTTCCAGGGTGATTGCGGATGGATCGAGTGATTCTTCCAGCCACTCTGCCTGCTTGGTGACCCACTGATCCTTGCTCCAGATCTCGAACTTGTTGCCCTGCCCGATGATGAATGCGGCTTTTTGCATACCCGCAAACTCCCTCAGGTGAATCGGTAGAAGAATTCTTCCATTGCTGTCCATGTCAACATCGTTGGCATGTCCAACCACAAACCGCTTCAGCTTCTGGTGTTCAGGGTTGAAACTCGGTAATTCAACGATTTTGCGCTCAACCTTCTTCCATTCGTCGATGGTATAGAGCCAGAGACATCGCTCTTTGGTATTGTTCAGGGTAATCACCATGCTACCGTTGCAGACGGCCAGAATCGCTTCGCGATACCGGGCTGGTATCGCCAATCTTCCCTTGCTATCAAGTGCTACTGATGATGAACCGCGAAACATAAAGTCTTGAAAATCCGAGTGGGTTAACATATTTAACCCACTATAACCCACATTCTTCTATTTTTTACCACTTACCCCATGATTGTCAATCGAATTTGCCATATTTTTGAGCGAAATAAGCCAAAAACAGCAATATCGCAAATGAATTGGTGTATTGGGGAAGCCGTCATCCGTTCCAGACGGGAAATGGACAAGTAGGGAGGGAGATTCGGGAATCAGGACTTCTGGATTGTCCATTGACCGAAAAAAACAAGGTTCAGGCTAATATATGACAGAACAGGAACAGAGTTGAGGGTTGCAGAAAAATTTCGGCTGAGTGGTTTTCAAGGCCGGTCCCTACCAGACCACGGGCAAGGAAAGATCAGGGTCTATTCTGACAGTTGGTATCTGTCAATCCGGACTGATTTTTTCGATCAACATGTTTACGAAACGATAGGTCAGGCCCCAAAGCACTCTCCCATCATACAGACTGATTGCCGGGTAGTGTTCGTCTGACCGGTTGATTAAATGGGTCGTTTTATTATCGGGATTGATCAAATGGTGAAGCGGAACCCAGAAACTGTCATGAACCTCTTCGCTGTTCTCGGGTGAAGCCGTTTCCGGAACTTCAAACACATAGCAATTAATGACTACTGGTCTGGAATTGATCCGGATAAAGCTTTTTTGATCATCCAGCCGACCCATAACAGGAATGTTTTCGAGGCATATTCCAACCTCCTCCATGGTCTCACGTCGAGCGGTATACAAAGTATCCGGATCCTCGGGGTCACGGCTCCCGCCTGGAAAGGCAATTTGGCCGGACCATGGATCGTTTTCGTGATGTGCCCGTTGAATGAAGAACATTTTCGGGGTGCGATCAAGCCCGCAGAACAGCATGGCAACTGCGGCCTCATGACATCCTTCGGGAGGTATGCGTACAGGATTATGAGATTGAATTGCGAGGAGTATGGAATTGAATACCATTGGAGTACTGAAGTTCCCGATATCAGGCTCGATCAACCTGAATGCCTGGCAGATTTCGTTCCCTACCCAAATACGGGGCGATGCGGTGGATCGGATGATTCTTGTCTGTATACCCTAATCCTTAAACAGGAATTGGGGGAAAAGTAAAAAACTTTTTTAAATCAGGGTATTAATGAAAGAATAGTGTTCTTATCAGCTTCGCCCATTGGGTGAACAGATTCACCAGTCCCCGAGAGAACAATGCCACAGGAACATCCTACACTACAAGATCGCAAAAAGCCATCACGATTTCGCTTCCCGGACCGGCCTCCTGGCACCGGCAACGCTCCTTGAGCGGCTGGGACGACCGCCAGATCACGCAGTGGTACAACCAGCGTGCCGACTGTTCCGAGAACCGCCTGAAGGAATGTCGCAGCGACTTCAGTGGCGCACGCCTGCCCTGCAGTGGATTCCAGGCCAATGAGGCATACCTGACGCTGAGCGCCATTGCCTGCAACCTGCTCTGCCTGATGCGCCTGCTACTGCCTGCCGCATGGTGCAGGAAGCGAGCCATCACCTTCCGGCACCGGCTCTACGCCATGACCGGCCAGATCGTCCATCATGGCTGGCAGCGAACCCTGAAGGTCCAGCCTGCCGACCTGGGACTGCTTGATGAAACACTGTGGATCCTGCAGAACTGCAGACTGCCCTGATTTCTCCGTCCTGACCTCCCCCCCCCTTTCCGCAACCTGCCGCAACGGCAACGGATGCGCTCGCCCGGAATCCGCCCCGAAGCCGGAAATACGCTTCGCTACCGTGATCCGGCATGGAAATGCACGTCGTTCGCGTCTCGAATCCGGTCCTTCCGGGCAATCCGTCACCATTCCGACACCCCGCCCGCCCAAATCCCGGACCGCAACGGGCAGAAAAAACCTCTACTTAAAGATTAGGGACGATAATTCTGCTGGATCACAAGTTGCTGCTCCTGAATCAATTGGAAGTGGTATGATTTCGATCAATCAGCATATTGGAATGGGTG
>JAJEAV010000068.1 GCA_022822625.1 Gammaproteobacteria bacterium
GTACTGGATCAAGCACATCGAAAAAGAAACATCATGGAATATGAGGGTGCTGCCGACATTGATGAGAGCCTGCTTGAGGCAATTATTCGGGTGACGGAGGAAGTTGCGAAGCGAGTATTGAACAGATATTCAGAAAAGTTCTCGGAATCGTAAGATTTCACCAAAGATCCTCGGGTGGACAATGGCCGGTTCCGGAAAGCGGATGAGGATAAGCCTGCATCATGATCTCTTCCAAAAGCGGACAGTTCTATTTGCTCTTGACAATCGCTATCTGAAACATACAAAAACATATCAAATTGTGGCATTATCCCTGCCTGATGGCTTTCGTTTCAATCGGAAGTTTGACGGTTACGTGAAAATCGGCAGTCCGCAAGGCCAAATGGCCTGCTGACCAATCGAACCGGCCAACCGCAATATCGAATCCAACACAACACCAACAATCTGTTTAAGACAATGAGTTCATTATTCCCAGAAACCCTAGAAGAAGCATTGCCCGACCCCAAGCGGGTTACCGAAGAGAAGGCTCGACTTGAATCGGCTGGCGTCAAGTACATCCTGTCCTGCTGGATTGACCTGCTTGGCATACCCAAAACAAAGCCTGTGCCAATGAGTGACTTTGAATTGCTGTGTGCCGGTAAAGGTCCGCAATTTGCCGTTCATTCAGTATCTTTTGTACCGGAACTCGGACCTCATGATCCGGATCAGGTCCCGGTTCCGGACTTGAATACGCTGGAAATATGTCCATGGGACCCTTCCTGTGCATGGATCATCTCGGATCTGTTCTGGAAGGAAAGGCCCTATAACATGTGTCCTCGCAATACCCTGAAACAGGCCATTTCCAGGGCGGCAGACCATGGACTTGCGATGTATGCTGGTATTGAGCCTGAATTCATCACCATGAAATGGGACGAAAACGGAATGCCGGTCAAGGCTTTTGATAATGATCCGCCTCCAGGCCAGGGGCTAAGACCAAGACGACAGGCGTTCGGCTATGACCTGGAATATTCGGTTGATGCGATGGGATTTCTGGGCGAGCTGATCGATATCATTGAAGGTCTCGGCTGGAATCTGCATGATGTTGTTGCTGAAGGAGCCTACTCCCAGTTTGAGCTCGATTTTCATTATACGGATGTATTGGCAATGGCCGACCGATTTGTTTTCCTGAGACCCATTCTCAAGGAAATTGCCAAGAAGCACGGCATGTTTGTGACCTTTATGCCGAAACCCACGACCGGCGACTGGAGATCCGGGGCCCACCTCAATACGTCCATGCAACGCACTGATGCACGTGGAGTCAATCTTTATGAGAAACCAGGAGGGGGTTGGAGCGATGAGGCACTGCATGCCGTAGGGGGTATCCTGCATCATGGAGAAGCGATCACTGCAATCGCATGCTCTACCGTTAATTCCTACAACGGACTGGTCTCCCAGGTTAGTGGATTCGAAGGCGGGTGCTATACCTGGGCGCCGACCCATATGGCCTATGGTTCAAACAATCGCTCTGCGATGCTGCGGTTGCCCCAGAGCCGCTATGCAATTGAAAACCGGGCTGCTGACATGTGCATGAATGTATACATTGCATTCGCAATGACTCTTGCAGCTTCGGTTCAGGGTATTGTCAACAAGATTGACCCCGGTCCGTCGCTGGATGAAGACTTGTATGTCATGTCGGACGATGAGAAGTCCAAGCGCAAGCTCAATGCTTTGCCGCTTAACCTGTACGAGGCCATCACCGGATTGGGCAGAAGTGATCTGGCGAAAGAAGTCATGGGGCCCGTGATGCTGAATTCGTACGTCCAGTACAAGCTTGACGAGTGGAATCGATATCACCAGACCGTGACCGACTGGGAAGTCCAGGAATACCTGAGGCTGTATTGATCGTTATGCCATGAGATAGCATCAAGAGTCATACATCAGGTGCTTTGGGGCGCGAATTCGAATGAATCGAAATAGAATCGACCCGGATTCAAGCCCCGCTCAATCAGGCTGTTCCGAACACTGTCGACCATGATTGGCGGGCCACTGGCATAAATGTCAAACTCTGAAACGCTGTCGTAATGGCGACATACCGCTTCATGCACGAAGCCGGTTTCCCCCTGCCAATTATCAGACCACTGATCCGACAGGACTGGCGTATAGTCAAGTCCAGAATGGATTTGCTGCAGATTCAGGACCCAGTCATTCATATACAGGTCCTGTTCATTCCGTGCCCCCCAGAACAGGTGGATTCGGGTTTTCGGATGCTCGTTCAACGCCTGTTTGATGAGTGCCTTGATTGGCGAAAATCCTGTCCCTCCAGCAATCATCAACAACCTGGTGTCAGGATCGCTCTTCAGAAAATATGTACCGAAAGGACCTTCAAACCTCAACAGGTCACGAAGACGCATGCCATCAAAGACGCGTGACGTAAAGCGGCCACCCTGTACCCGCCGTACATGCAGCTCGAGACCGGCATCAATCGCTTCGGAGGGAAGACTGGAAAGGGAGAAACTTCTTCGTTGACCGTCCCTCAAGACGATATCAATGTACTGGCCCGGCAGGTAATTGAAGTGCTGTCCCTTGGGCAAGGCTAGAGACACCAGCATCACATCCTGAGCCACTGGGTCGAGACGTATGATCCGACATGGCATCATCTTGATTCGAATATCTGTAGTGGATATCAATTCCTCCACATCAATTTCAATATCGGATAACGGGCGGGCCTGACAAAGCAGTGCCAGGCCCTGCCGCTTTTCGTCTTCGGTCAGGGCATGTTCCGCATAACTTCCGTAATCCACTTTTCCGCTCAACAGTTCGGTTTTACAGGCACCACATGAACCATTGCGGCAACCATACGGGTAAATCCGATGCTCGCGCAATGCCGCATCAATCACGGATTCGCCATCCTCGCATTGAAACGAGGTGTTATTACGGACATTGGTAATCTGATGAGTCACAGGATTTGACATTCACGACAGGAATGGTAGGCTTTATATCCACTAACCCTTACTGTGTCAATGGATGCCTGAATTACCCGAGGTCACCACAACAATCAACGGAATCCGGCCCTATTTTCAAGGTGCGGTGATTGCGGGTATGGCGATTCGGGAAAGGCGATTACGCTGGCCAATCAGGGCCGACCTCGAACAACGATTGCAGGGACGCAAGGTTATCGATATCCAGCGTCGGGCAAAATATATCGTGGTCATTCTGGACCGGGGAGGGCTGTTGATACACCTTGGCATGACAGGATCTTTTCGTGTTATCACTTCCCGGTCAAGTCCCGAAAAGCACGATCATTTTGATTTCATAACAGATGCCGGAGTCGTAATCCGCTACCGGGATCCAAGACGCTTCGGGAGTCTGATTTATTGCGAAGAAGACCCATATCGACACGAGCGCTTGAGCAGGTTCGGAGTTGAGCCCCTTGAACCGGGCTTTACCGGGGCATATCTCTATCGGATGAGTCGGGCTCGTAAGCTGGCGGTTAAAGCATTTATAATGGACCAATCGGTTGTGGTCGGGGTCGGTAACATCTATGCGAGTGAATCGCTGTTCCAGGCGGGCATACACCCGAGAAGGAAATGCTCGAGAATTTCCATGTCTCGATACAACAGACTTGCTGGTGAAATCCAGAGGGTATTGAAAGATTCCATCGATATGGGCGGTACCACAATTCAGGACTTTATCAGGACAGATGGCCGTCCTGGATATTTTGAGCAGCAACTCTCAGTCTATGGCCGCTCTGGGGATTCCTGTCATCATTGTGGTCATGCAATCGCCATCCAAGTGATTGCACAACGCTCGAGTTTCTTCTGTCCACAGTGCCAGACATAGTCGCATCAACGCATGAAGCAAAACGTTCCTGGTAAGCTTGCTGCTTTCCTGCTGCTCAATCGAGTCCCACTTGCCCTAGCCGTGACTGTCCTGTTTGTGCTGCTGTTCATGGTGACCAATATTGAGGTCGAAAATATTGAATCCGTGATTCATGAGCGGGTTTCCCGGGTGGCTTCCACTCCAGGTGCTGAAGTGGTTAAATTCGAGGTTGATGGCAGGGATCTTCTGGTTTACGGCAGCGTTCCCAATAGGACAGCGATGAATCAGTTGATAGAAAAAGTATCGTTGCTTCAGGGTATTCGGTCGACAAAATTTGACGTAACCCTGTCTCCAGAGCGAATCCCCTATCTCAAAATTGTCAGTGGAGGTGCAGATCAAGTGCGTCTGGAGGGTGAGCTGTCGCAACAAAGCGAGGTTGAGAGCATATTGGCCATCGTCTCCAGAATTATGCCTGGTGCCGAGTTGATCGGAAATCTGAATGCCAATCCAAATGTTTCGGA
>JAJEAV010000038.1 GCA_022822625.1 Gammaproteobacteria bacterium
TACAGTCTGCGCGTATTTGCATGTGCTCTCCGAAAAATCGCAAGCGACCCAGTTGATGCCATTACTGACGGACCGATGAAGGAGTGTCGACTTGCTCCTCGCTGGCATTCATGATCGCTTCTCGATGAAACACGTATATCCCCGACCCCACAATAATCACGATACCCACCCAGGTCGCCCCGTCAGGGAAATCTCCAAACAGTAAAAATCCCAGTACCGTAGAGCCAATAATCTCCACATACTGAAATGGTGCAAGTACGCTGACCGGTGCATACTTGAATGCATACACCACCAGAATATGGCCAACCGTACCAATCAAGCCAAGGGCGCACAACAGTCCCCATTCTGTCAGTGTTGGCTGAACTACGGTTAACGAACGGACCTCCAGCCCTGATGCGCCAACTAGAAGCACACTGCATGCGATCAGTCCGAATATGCCCGCATAAAACTGGAGTCGTATAGGATCTTCTTCTGCCACCAGCTTGCGCGTCAACAGGATATAAAACGAAAAACACCCCGCCGCAAATACCGGATACATGGCCGGCCACCCGATATCCGTAAAGGTTGGTCGGATAATAATCAGTGCTCCAAGAAACCCGATCAGAATTGCGACTAGTCTCCGCCACCCAAACGTTTCTTTCAGGAAGATCGCCGAGAGAATCGTCACCATTAAGGGCTCAACAAAAAATATCGATATCGCATCGGCTAATGGCAGGTAAATCAGGCCACTGAAGAAGAATAGTGTCGCGGCAACCAGCAATGCACCACGTAACACATGTAGCCACAGCGATGAGGTCATAAACAATCCGCGTGCCTGCAGGATGAATGGAAGCAGAAACAGCGTCTGAAACAGAAACCGGCACCAGGTCACCTGTCCCGCAGAAATGGAACTGGACAACCATTTCGCAATTGCATCAATACCGGGAAGTAGCAGCATCGCCGGAATCATCAAGCCAATAGCACGTACAACCTGCCGGTTATGCAACGTCGGTTGAGTTCTCTTCATTGTCTGAGACCCCGCCCGTTAGACAGGTTTGTACGCCGATTGGTTCTGTTGCTGTCACGCATTTCCTGATTCACCCATCAGAACCTGGCACCTTGCCTGACTGTCCTGCCATCATTGACTGAGCGAGCCACCGCCATGCCACAACCGATAATCAGTATTATTCCGCCTGCCGAAATCCAGTCCGGCACGGTACCGAACATCATGAACCCGATGATCACCGCGGCAACAATCTCAAAATAGGTAAACGGCGCCAGAGTTGATGCCTCGGTATGGCTGAATCCATATACCAGTAAAGACTGGCTCACTGCACCAAGCACAATCATCAACAGGATAATTCCGATAAGTTCCGATGGAATCATGCTCCAGTAAAACGGCACAAATATGCTGAGGGACAATGTTGCTACCAGACCGCCCAGGAAGATGGTAACCACCGGATGAGACAAAGATCCCAATCTGCGGTTGATTGCCATTTGCGAAGAGACAATCACTGCGCTTGCAAATACCCACAACGCACCAATATCCACATAATCAAACTGTGGGCGCATCACCAGCAAGACGCCGATGAATCCCCCTGCCACCGAAATCCAGCAGCTCAGCCGTACCCGTTCTCCCAGAAACAGCACCGCAATCACCGTTAGCAGGAAAGGATAGGCATACAGAATCGCGATTGCATCTGCAAAATCCGTGGTCCGTGCTCCAGCCACAAAGGCCAGGGTTGCGCCCGACAGGGTAAGTCCCCTGACAATCTGCAATGCGGGGCGACTGGGCTTGAATGTATCTGCCCCGACAATCCAGAGAGTAATCGGCAAAAACAGCATGGTCTGCCCTAAAAACCTGAGCCAGGTAATCTGAAACACGCTCATACTGTCCGTGAGGTATTTCATCAACGCTCCCACCATCGCAGCAATACATAAGCCACACACCACATTCACTATGGCCAGCCGGGTTTGCCGATCGATATTCATTTGGGCATTCGAGTCTCACAAGTTATTGCAGGCGACTCAGGAACAGGGTCGGGATAACCGCCTACGGAATGCTGATTGTCAGTTGATATGCAGGTTTGTCAAGAAATAAATCAAGTACCGAAAATGCAGACAATATCAACCGGAAAAAAATATTAGCAAAATAGCGGGGCTCTTATTTTAAGAAATGCGGATAATTTTTTTATAAAATAGCGGAAAAATGCTACCAGCTTAAGGGTAGAAGAATGAATTACATACTGGGAAGATGGCAAAACAAGACCATAACAAGGTCTAGGCAGGAGCGACGCGTATTGTTGCTGGCCGGACCTCGTCAGTGCGGGAAAACAACGTTGGTGAGGCAGTTGGAATCAAGCAAGGTGGAATACCGCACTCTAGATGACGGTACATTGCAGGCTTTGGCAGAATCTGACCCGATGGGATTCATCCAGCATGACAAGGAAATGATGATTATTGATGAGGTCCAGCGTGCTCTCCCACTACTTCCGGCAATCAAGAAGGTTGTTGACGAAAAAAACAGGCCTGGTCAGTTTCTTCTGACCGGTTCTGCCAATATCCAAACCATGCCGGATGTTCGGGAATCACTGGCCGGGAGAATTTCCAAAATCCGTTTACGCACTCTAACAGAGGGAGAGATCGTAGGGTCAGAGCCTGGCTTTCTCGACAGTTGCTTTAGTGGGGAATTCCGGGGTAGCAGCAAAAAATATAGTCGTGACGACATTATCCAATCAGCACTTCGAGGTGGTTTTCCCGAAACTCTTGATTTCGGGCCTCTGGCAAGATCTCGCTGGCACAGAGACTATATTGCAACGCTTCTTTCAAGGGACCTGATGGATATTGTTCGCATACATCGACAAAAAAAAATGGGGGACTTGGTAAAAATACTGTCAGCGTGGTCTTCGAAACTCATGAACATCACAAGGATTGGCACAGGTTTAGGAATAACCCGCCCTACTCTTGAGTCTTACATCAATGCCCTGGAAGCTCTTTACATTATCGAACATGTGGATCCTTGGGTGCAAATCGACTATGCGAGGGTCGGCAAACAAAAGAAACTATTTATGACCGATAGTGGCTTGATGTCATCCATTCTTGGATTCAGGGAAGAGCGCATCAGGCTTGACCCTGACCAGGCGGGAAAACTCGTTGAAACCTTTGCCTACAACGAATTGGCAGCGCAAGTTGATTTAAGTGGCGGTGAATATTCCCTGTATCACTACCGGGACCGGGAAAAAAGGGAGATTGACTTGATTGTTGAAAGAGATGACGGGGCCTTGCTCGGCATTGAAATAAAGTCTGCTGCGACAATAACGGGAAATGATTTCAAACATCTCAGATGGTTCAAGGAAAATATTGCTGATGACCGATCGTTTACAGGCATTGTGCTGTACGCTGGCGAGCATGCTGGTTCGTTCGGGGATGGCCTGTGGGCTGTCCCGTTTAGCGACATCTGGAGAAAATAAAAATCGGTTTTGCAATACTCTTCGGTGGACTTCCATCCTGTTCAGGCATTTTATGCTTATGTCGAAGTATCCTTGATCCTCCAAAATCAGAATCAGCCAAAAAATTACTTTCCGAGTTCCGCTCCGAAACAGCAGGGAAATAATCCCTGAACGGATGAGGCCCGGTTTGAGCAGTCTCACCTTGCCGCTTTCATATTGTGTAATTTGATACTTTAGTCTTGGTTTTACATAATTTATCCATGAAATTATGACTCCAAGACAGATTGCCGACTCGATGTCGGATGTTTTCCGTAAGTATCTGGTCGTTACCGAGGTCATCAAGGCCCTATTCAATCATGACCGCCGCCCAGAGGTGTGTTTTATCGTGACAGCAACGGCAACGATGTGGACTTGATGCTTACGAACCGGCATTGGCCGGCTACCCATGGAAATCAAGGTCGGCAAGACTGTCAATCAGGACTATTTCAAGGAGTTTCGTCATCTGGATGGAATACTCGCCATGCCTGAGGGAAAACTGCCTGTTTGTGGAGGCGATATACCACACATACGCAGAGACGTGAAGATTACCACTGTTTGTCAAGTTGCCGAGCATGTCACTCAAGTTATTGGGTTGCTCATCCGAGGCAACCGGTAGTGCAGGAAATTAACAGAAGTTTTTTGAATGTCATCTGATAATGCCCCATTGCTCAATTTTTTCATTTAATCAGGAATTGATACACTCTGTCCATGATCACCTGTATGAGTGAAGCTCCCTGCACACGATAATCTTCTACTTCTGGGCCAGGTCAACCTTGCTCATAAAACCCAATTGTCGGAACTAGAGGCAACAATCATGCAGTTCATCAGCAGCCCCGACCGTCAGCGCGGTTAATCCTGGGACAGGCTGGGAAGAGGCAAGTAGACACAGGAAATAATAATTCCTTTTTTCGTTCCTTTATGCTACAAGGTTACTCGTACTGCTTGTATGGATATCTACGAATTCAATCGGTCAGCAAGGGCAGAAAATGGCTCCACCAGCATTTACTT
This sequence comes from Gammaproteobacteria bacterium, assembly GCA_022822625.1. GTDB lineage: Bacteria > Pseudomonadota > Gammaproteobacteria > Arenicellales > Poriferihabitantaceae > Poriferihabitans. The sequence goes on from JAJEAV010000038.1 coordinate 4,476, forward strand.
TTGAAGGCATCTATACGCCAATTGTTACCCCATTTCACAAGAGTGGTGAAATCGATTTCGACACCTTGGGCGAAATCATCGAGTTCCTCATTGAACAAGGAGTGCATGGATTGATAACCGGGGGGACAACCGGTGAGAACTATGCACAGACCGTCTCCGAGAGACTCGAAGTAGCAGAATTTGCCCACCAGAGAATCAAGGGGCGCATACCTCTGGTGGTCGGAACCGGCGCAATGCTCACCCCTGACTCTCTGGCACTGGCAATGGGTGCTGGAGAACTCGGGGCAGATGCAATCCTGCTCGCAAGTCCGCCCTATGCACTACCCACCGACCACGAAAATGCACTCAATGCACTTGCCATTGACAAAGTCGCCAATCTACCCATCATGCTCTACAACTACCCGGGGCGAACCGGCACCATGATGGGGAGGAAATTTCTCGACCAGGTAGGCCGCTCCAGTAATTTTTGTGGAATCAAGGAAAGCTCCGGTGACATTAACCGTCTACATCTACTTGCTCGGGATTACCCACATATTCAACTGGGTTGCGGTATGGATGATCAGGCACTGGAGTACTTTGCCTGGGGTGCCCGGTTTTGGGTTTGCGGGGGCTCGAATTTTCTGCCAACAGAACATATCGCTCTCTACGAAGCCTGCGTGCTGCGTGGAGACTTCAATAAAGGACGACGTATCATGGTTGCCATGATGCCGCTAATGCGAATGCTGGAACAGGGAGGCAAGTTTGTGCAGACAATTAAATATGGTGTCACCCTGGAGGGCATGCAAGCAAGTATTGTACGCGCCCCCCTGAAAAGCCTGCACAAGGATGACAGGCGTTCTGTGGAACAGGTAAGTCAAGTATTGAAGACAACCATAAAAAACATCATGAGTGGGGACTGATCAATGGAGCCTTTGATTGGGAATTATATACTCTAGTCAAAATTCTTTACCTTTCAGTCAGTTACGAGCCCCAATTTTCCGAGGGCTTGACCGGTCGCATAAACGCCGACCAGGCCTGCTTTTCCGACATCCCCGGCATGTCGGAACTCCACTGTAACCAATCAAAAACCCGTCGTGCCGGAAAAGTGCCACCGATCGGTGACACCCCGATCCTATTGATTTCCAATCAGTTTTTCCATCGTGACGTCACGGCTGACAGCCCTGTCCAAGGCAGGTGTCCCATGGTGGCCACGAAATCACGGCTGTGCCACCATTTTGGTATCTGTGCAGACCACACCCTATCCCAAGTTTAACCTGAAGTTCTGAGCGATATTTTTCCGGAATTTTACCGCATGTTCCTGATTTTCGGGAAATCTTCTCCGTTTTTTGTATCA
>JAJEAV010000085.1 GCA_022822625.1 Gammaproteobacteria bacterium
AGCTGGATTCCCTGGCTGTACCTGAAGGGCATCAGCACCGGGGAGATGTCCGGGGTGCTTTCGGGGTTGCTGGGAAAGCGTGCAGAGGGGTTTTCGGCATCGGTCGTGAAGCGCCTGAAGCGGGTCTGGCTGGACGAGATGAGCGAGTGGCAGCGGCGGGACCTGGGCGAGAGGAACTGGGTGCATGTGTGGGCAGACGGGGTGTACTCCGGGTTGCGCAACGAGGAGACCAGGCTGTGCTGTCTGGTGTTGATCGGGGTAGATGATCAGGGCCGGAAGTCGATTCTGGCGATCGAGGACGGGGTGCGTGAATCCACCCTGAGCTGGCAGGAAGTGCTACTGGACTTGAAGAGTCGGGGCATGAACGCCCCGGCTCTGGCAGTCGGAGACGGAGCCATGGGGTTCTGGTCGGCCCTCGACCATGTCTACCCGGCCACCCGGCACCAGCGTTGCTGGGTCCGCAAGGCCGCCAACGTACTGGCTACCATGCCGACTTTCGACCATTTCCTTGCGTGCCATCAGGTCAAGTATGAAAAGGCCACACGGAAGCTGATCAAGGACCGCGAGGAGTTGATGAACTTCTTCGACTTTCCGGCCGAGCACTGGCAGAGCATCCGTACTACCAACCCGATTGAATCGACCTTTGCCACGATCCGCCACAGGACCCGGCTGAGCAAGGGCTGCCTGAGCCGTAGCACCCTGCTTTCCATGATGTTCAAGCTCGGCCAGTGTGCCGAAAGCCAATGGCGGAGGCTGCGGGGGTTCCGCAGGCTCGCCCAGGTCATCCAGGGAGTGAAATTCAAGGACGGAATCGAGGTACAATCCGACAGCATAACGGTAGCCGCTTGATAATCCCCATCTCCCTCACGCACTACTTTCGACCATATCTCGGTGATTTTGTCCAGAATCGCCGCTTCGCCAGCCTGCAATGTGATATAGATTTGGTTTTCAGGAGTCATGATGAGTTGGCATAGATTGCGATACGCGCGTAGTAGGCAGGCAGAGATTCTGCGGATATTTCAAGTGGTGCAGAGGTCCGTATGTGAAACCGAATCCAGCTATTCGACCGTTTTCATTCAGAGCAGGCATTGGAGCCTTGGCTTCCTGATCAATGATGGCATCATAGCGCCGATGAAACGAGTGCGGTTGGTGAACGAGCAGGTCAAAAGCAGTCAGATCCTGCTGGCCGATGTGTCCAGATTAAGTCCCTAATTGTGCAATGGAAATGTTTTTGGCTTCAATCCTACATGACTTTCCAGTCAGGTGGTGTAATGAGTCGAAATTATCTTTTTTCATCATGGTTGGATAGCAGTCAGTTTTTCCATTATTCTGGGCAATGAAATCATCCGGATGTTGTTGCCAACTGGAAATTCTTCATCTCCGCCATAGATAATGAATTTATGAGTTGCACCAATGTCGTTACAAGTCTGGTTGAAGTGCTTGCCAATTTTTGGTGCAACACCATATTTAATTTCGATGGCCCAGATTTCCCTGTTCGGCATTTTAATCACTAGGTCAATTTCCGCCCCGGCAGATGTACGATAGAAGTATGTTTCAGCAAAACGCGGCATTACAGAGTGAATATTTTCCATGACAAACCCTTCCCAGCTTTTTCCAAGAATAGGATTGGAGAGCAATGTGTCGTAGCTGTCAATGCCAAGCAGGCGGTGCAGAATACCGCTGTCGCGGACATAGTAGCGTGGAGATTTAACCAGGCGCTTTTTAATATTGGCATACCATGGTTCAATTCGCCGCACCAACAGAAGGCCTGTAAGAATATCAATGTATCTGGTAATGGTTTTTCCATCAATTTCAAGATTACTGGCGAGACTTGAATAGTTCAGGGTTTCACCTTGTAGATGAGCCAGCATAGTCCAGAGACGCTTTAGACGGATAGCAGGTATCTGAAATCCTATTTGCGGGATATCTCTTTCCAGATATGTCTTCGTGAGATTTTCAAGCCAGTCCATGGACATTTCATCATCGTCAGCAAGATAACTGTCTGGAAATCCACCTCTTAGCCATAGGCGTTGAATGTTTTTTCGTGAAGTACCGGACTCCAGAATATTAAGACCTGACATCTCGATGTGACTAATACGACCAGCCAAACTTTCTGAAGACTGACGCAGCAAGTACATAGAGGCAGACCCCAGTATTAAAAACTGGGACGCATTACGCCCATCCCATCTGTTTTGATCGATTAAACCACGCAAGACCATAAATAAATTTGGTATTTGCTGTATCTCGTCCAGAATAATGATTTTGCTACTGTGCGATTCCAGAAAAGTTGTCGGATCCTGCAATTTTGCCAGATCTCTTGAACCTTCCAGATCAAGATAGATCGAAGGCATATTTGTCGCCATGGTCCTGGCCAGCGTTGTTTTGCCCACTTGACGTGCGCCAAGCAATGCGACAGCCGGGTTACGGCTGATACTTTTTTTCAGTCTTTTGGCAATCCATCTCTCTATCATATCATGTATTTTAGGATAATAATTCCGAAATTACAAGGTATATAATTCTCTGTATAATCCATTCCGTTACCAAGGGGAAGGGGGGAATGTCGGTTTATTTCCGGCATGTTGATAAAGAATAATTTTTTTCAGTTCAGTGTTCTCCGGATGTCTCGGTATTGTGAGTGCACCTTGTTGCTTATTGCTTTGACAGCCGTATTCAGTAACCGGAAAACTTGGGCAAGGAGCGGTTCCTGGCAGAATCACGTTCATCTCTATAGGTCTCCGGAAGTAAGTGACGCCGACTTTGTAGATTCTCTTCAGTCCTGTCGATCGCCGAGGGGGTTTTTGACACTGACATGTTATCCAACAACCAGTTTCTCGGCCACTGGTTGGCAGTAGGAGCGCATGCCGAAATACGGAGGTGACATGGCAATATAGGAAAATCACATGTCATTTTGTTTCGGAATAAAAATAACTTCATTCCTTTCCGTCACAAAGACGATAATCCCCTCTCTTTTTTGAAGAACTATTACACCCTTGCATTACAGGAAAGTACGTGTGGATATTCCAGAATCCGGCTATCTGCAGTTATCAGGGTGAGTTGGTGTACCATTGCTGTGGCTACCAGTATTCTGTCAGCAGGGTCGCGATGAAATTTCCCGGGAAGATCGTAGGCAGCCAAGGCTATTTCATTGTTAATTGGGAGTGTTTCCGCTTTTAACCAGTTCAGTGTTTCTGTAATCCAGGTACGTAATTTCACCTTTAGGGTGAGACGTTCTCCCCATGCCAAACGCGCTATTTCCAATGAGGAAATACTTGAGATAAAGAGTTTGTTGTTTTCGTTTAGGATTGCTTCCCGTGCAACTGTCCCGAATTCATCAGGCAGTTCTTGGGACCACAGCCAAACATGCGTATCCAGCAAAACCCTCATTGTTCAAATTCCCACTCGTCTGCAAAGTCCGTATTCATGATATTTCCATGAATGATTATTTGGCCGCGCAAGGTGCCTAACTCCCGTTTATGCGGAGTTTTTTCAATATATGGACTAATTACGGCAACAGGGTTTTTGCGTAACGTTACAAGTAACGGGTCACCAGTACGTTGAACGGTTTTTAATTTCTCAATGCACTTTGCCTTGAGTTCCGAAATTCCTATCTCCTTCATCATGTACTCACCAGTTTCGATTTGTCATTAATATAACCAGGTCAATTAACCAAGTCAATAACTAATGTCATGAGTGTTGCGAGCAAATAAACTGTCTGCTTTTCGGAGAAACCATGAAGTATGCAGTATGGTTACAGGAGCCAGGATAATGAGATTTGATGAATCTTATGCTGTTCCTTGTTTGACTATGCGGGGGTATGCACCCCATCACGGTTTCCTTGATTTATATGAATATGTATTTCTATCCAGGTACCCGATACCGTCGACATCCTGATTAGCTTGTCCATAGTAAAGCACCCAGAACCGGTATTGCGAATACGTGGAAAACTGGTCGTCGCAAAACCGGTCAATCTCAGCTCATACTCTTGATTCATCATCATTCCTTTGTTTAATCGAGCGGGAAGGAACGAAATCAAGGGGGGCGGCTCTAGTTCACTCTCATCAGTCTCCGGCTACAATAAGTCAAGACGATATTTCTATCTTTACAATTAGGATGAGTCGGACATGATTGAGTAGATACGCTCACGAACATGATTTGCCTCCGGCCTGCTATGATTCTGGCAGACCGTTTTGCCGATTAATCCTTTCCGACACAGTAAATACGATTCAGGACCGAATGATGACAGCAGTAACTCTTGAGGAATTTCAGAAAATACAGATACACACCGGAACAGTACTCTCTGTCAATCCGAATGAGAAAGCCAGAATTTCTGCATGGGTTTTGGAAATAGATTTCGGAGAGGATTTGGGAATCAAGACTACATCCGCACAATTGACTACACTATATACACCTGAAAATCTGATTGGAACTCAGGTTGTTTCGGTCATGAATTTTCCGCCACTTCGAATAGCCGGAGTCAAATCAGAAGTGCTGGTTTTGG
>JAJEAV010000041.1 GCA_022822625.1 Gammaproteobacteria bacterium
GAGATGGTGATGCCGGGTGACAATGTGCACATGGTGGCCGAGTTGATTGCCCCGATTGCCATGGAAGAGGGTCTTCGGTTTGCGATTCGCGAAGGCGGCCGCACCGTCGGGGCCGGCGTGGTCTCGAAAATCCTCAAGTAACGGATAGCAGTTGACCAGTCAGAGCAGGCATATAGGCCAGTAGCTCAATTGGCAGAGCGGCGGTCTCCAAAACCGCAGGTTGGGGGTTCGATTCCCTCCTGGCCTGCCAACTGACTGAATAATCGATATAGAGGATACCGGGTTGTCAGCAACAGATAATGTCAAGATTGCCGCGGCGGTACTGGTTATTGCTGCTTCAATCGGAGCCTATTACTATCTGGCGGATCTGATACAGATCGGACGCGTGTCGATTGTAGTAATGGCTTCGGTAATTGCGGTTGGACTCGCCTTGACTACCGAAGTCGGTCAATCGGCATGGTCGTTCATGAAGGAAGCCAATGTCGAGCGCCAGAAAGTAGTCTGGCCCGGTCGTCAGGAAGCCCTGCAGGTGACGCTCATGGTACTGATACTGGTCATCATCCTTGGTTTGATGATGTGGCTTTTTGATGCCCTGTCATTCTGGGCAATCTATGACCTGATTCTGAAAGTGGGGAGCTGATCAACGATGATGAATGAGAGTTTCAACACGGGCAGTCACGAGAAGGCGACCGGTACTGAACCTTCCAGTCTCATGCAATGGTATATCCTGCAGGTTCACTCCGGGTTTGAAAAACGGGTTCAGAGCCTGCTTGACGTACATATCAAGCGCAAGGGCATGGAACATTATTTTGGCAGAATACTGGTGCCGACCGAAGAAGTGGTCGAGATGAGGGGAGGACAAAAGAGGACCAGTGAGCGGAAGTTCTTTCCCGGATATGTATTGATTCACATGCAGATGACTGCCGAGACCCAGCACCTAGTGCGAGGCGTTCCGAAGGTTTCCGGGTTTATCAGTGGTGTCGGTCAAAAGGGTGAAGACCGAAAGCCGGTCCCGATTTCCGACCGGGAGGCAGAGGAAATCATTCAGCAGGTATCCGACAGCGTGGACAAGCCCAAAATGCGCTTTACCTTTGCGCCGGGCGAGATCGTGCGCATTATCGATGGGCCATTTCAGGACTTTAATGGCATCGTTGAGGAGACCAATTTCGACAAGGCAAAACTGAAGGTTTCGGTCACTATCTTCGGTCGTGCAACGCCGGTAGAACTGGATTTTACCCAGGTTGAGAAAGGCTAGCCTGAACGGGAAAGGCCGGGTGCCTGTTTTCTGCGAACCCATAACAATTTACTGAACTGAACAATGGCGAAAAAAGTACAAGCATATGTCAAGCTGCAGATTCCTGCCGGGGATGCCAAGCCAAGCCCTCCTGTCGGGCCGGCACTGGGTCAGCAGGGCATCAACATCATGGAGTTTTGCAAGACATTTAACGCCCAGACCCAGGATCTGGAAAAGGGCATGCCAATACCCGTCGTGATCACGGTTTATGCTGACAAGAGCTTTACCTTCATCCAGAAGACGCCCCCGGCCACGGTTCTGTTGAAGAAGGCGGCCGGGGTTACGTCTGGCAGTGGAGTGCCCAATCGAGACAAGGTCGGGCGTGTTACACGCAGTCAGCTGGAAGAAATTGCCCGTATCAAGCAGACTGACCTGAATGCCTATGATATCGATCAGGCAGTTCGAATCATTGCTGGCAGTGCGCGCAGCATGGGACTTGAAGTGGAGGAAGCATAAATGAGCAAGCGAAGCAAACGAGTACGTTCCAGTCGCGAGCAGATTGACTCTGAAACGCTGTATTCGTTGAGTGATGCGCTTGGCATGGTCAAGGAGCATGCCAGTGTCAAATTTGATGAAAGTGTCGATGTTGCGGTGAACCTGGGTGTGAACGCACGAAAATCCGATCAGAATGTGAGAGGTGCAACCCTGCTTCCCAACGGGACTGGCAAGGATGTCCGGGTTGCAGTATTTGCAACCGGAGACAATGCCAGGGCGGCTGAAGAGGCTGGAGCCGATATTGTCGGTTTTGAGGATTTGGCACAGACCATAAAAGACGGACAAATTGATTTCGACCTGTGCATTGCGACACCAGATACCATGCCTGTAGTAGGCCAGCTAGGCCAGATTCTGGGCCCACGCGGAATGATGCCCAATCCCAAGGTGGGAACGGTGTCCACAGATCCTGCAACGGCGGTGAAAAACGCAAAATCCGGACAGGTCAGTTTCAGAATTGACCGCGGTGGAGTGGTTCACTGTCCGGTAGGCAAGGCCTCTTTTTCGGCCGAGAACCTGCAGGAGAACGTGAATGCATTGATTACTGCCTTGGTCAAGGCAAAACCGGCATCCGCAAAAGGTCAATATATCAAACGGATCTCGGTGTCCAGCACCATGGGTCCCGGCATACGCGTGGATCGACAGAGTATTTCTGCGATCCACTGATTTTTAATGATTGGAATGAAAGTGTCAGGCAGAACAGAGGTCTGCCGGACATGTTGTCAAAGACCGCAGGTGGGCGAAGTGACCCCTAATCGCGTGAACGGGACTGTTCGTTGGAGCACTGCCGAAGCACAGCCTGCGCAGACGGTGGTCGAGATCGGAAGAGTCTGGTCCCGGACACCATGAGATTGGGAGATTAAAACGATGAGTCTAAGTCTTGAGCAGAAAAAGGCACTGGTCAGTGAGGTCGCTGCATCGATCGGAAAGTCAAGCGCAGGCGTTCTGGCTGAGTATCGTGGTATGAGCGTTCAGCAGATGACCGGTCTGCGGCGGGCTGCACATGCGGAAGGCGTGTGGATAAAGGTCGTCAAGAACAATCTGGCGAAGCGCGCCATTAAGGGTTCCGAATTCGAGTGCTTGACAGACTATTTTGTCGGGCCGGTGTTGTTTTCTCTTTCAGAAGATCCGGTATCGCTGGCCAAGGTGATTACCAGATTCGAGAAAGAGAATGAAGCATTCAGGATATCGGCAGGGGTTATGAATGGTTCCCTGATTGATCAGAAAACCATTGTTCGTCTCTCCGAGATGCCTTCGCGTGAAGAGCTTCTGGCGAAACTGGTTGGTGGCATGAAGGCACCTTCAGCCAAGCTGGTATCTACGCTTAACGAGATTCCCGCAAGATTTGTTCGGACGCTCGCTGCGGTTGCGGCTACCCGGGAACAGGCCTCTTGAGCAGGCCACCTATCCTATATATCTATTAACATTGTCTAACTTTCAGGAGTAATGAAACATGGCTTTAAGCAAACAAGAAATCCTTGACGCAATTTCGGAAATGTCCGTACTTGATCTGTCTGAACTGATCAGGGACATGGAAGAGAAATTTGGCGTTTCCGCCTCGGCCGCGGTTGCGGTGGCTGCCGCAGGTCCTGCCGGTGATACTGGTGGAGATGCCGGGCAGGCCGAGGAAAAAGATGAAATGAGCGTGATCCTTACGGGTTTTGGTGAAAAGAAGGTTGCCGTGATCAAGGTGGTCCGAAGCGTGACCGGTCTTGGCTTGAAAGAAGCCAAGGATCTGGTTGAGGGTGTGCCGAGTCCGGTCAAGGAAGGCATCTCAAAAGCCGATGCGGAAGAATTGAAGAAGCAGCTGGAAGAATCCGGAGCCACGGTAGAACTCAAGTAACTGTCTCATGAGTGTGTGCCATCTCGATGCAGTGTGTGTCGAGTAAGCACCGATAACCGTTCAAGCTTTTCCAGTTTATTCATCAAGAGGTCAGCATGGGTCATTCATTTACCGAAAAGAAGCGCATCCGCAAGAGTTTCAGCAAGCGTACCGACGACTTTGAGTTGCCGTACCTGCTTGAGACTCAATTGGAGTCCTACAGGAAGTACCTGCAGGCGGATACCCCGCCCGAACAGCGTATCGACCAGGGGATTCAGGCGGCTTTCAAGTCCGTATTTCCGATTGAAAGCTATAATGGAAGCGTGGTGCTTGATTTCGTCAGCTACCGTTTGGAAAAGCCACGCTTTGATGTTCTGGAATGCCAGCAGGGCGGGCACATCTATTCCTGTCCCATGCGCGTGGAGCTGAAACTGGTTATCTTTAACAAAACGGGCACCAGCAAGAAACCCAAGAAATGGGAGACGCAGGAGGTGTATTTAGGTGACATGCCCCTGATGACCGACAACGGCACCTTCATTATCAATGGTACCGAACGGGTTATTGTTTCGCAGTTGCACCGATCACCCGGGGTGATTTTTGATGATGATGGCGGCAAGACGCACGCTTCAGGCAAGTTGCTGTTTTCGGCCAGGATCATTCCGTATCGAGGTTCCTGGCTGGATCTCGAGTTTGACCCCAAGGATCTGCTCTATATGCGTATCGATCGTCGTCGCAAGATGCCGGCTACCATCATCCTACGGGCTCTGGGCTATACAACGGAGGAAATCCTCTCCATGTTTTTCGAGAATGACCGGATTGTGCTGAAGGATGAGGATTCCGTCATGATGGACCTGGTGCCTGAACGGTTACGAGGCCTCAGGCTGAATTTTGACATTGTCAATTCGAAAGGCACTGTACTCGTTGAAGCGGGAAGACGTATCACTGCTCGACACATCAAGGAAATTTCGAAATCCCGGTTGCGACAGATCAAGGTTCCCAAATCCTATATTCTGGGCAATGCTCTGGCAAAAACCATCGTTAACGAGGAAACCGGAGAGGTTCTGTTCGAAGCCAATGCGGCAGTCAACGAGGAGATGATCGAGAAACTCGAACAGGAAAACATTCGGGAATTCGAGACAATCTACACCAATGACATTGATTGTGGTCCATTTATCTCGGAAACACTTCGAGTGGATCCGACCAGTAATGCCGAAGAAGCACAGGCCGAGATCTATCGTATGATGCGACCGGGAGAGCCACCGACCAGGGAAGCATTTACCTCCCTGTTTACCAACCTGTTTTTCAATACGGAAAGATATGATCTGTCTGCGGTTGGGCGAATGAAGCTGAATCGCCGTTTGGGACGTGAGACCGAAGAAGGTTCAAGTACGCTCAACAAGCAGGATATTGTAGATGTAATTCGCAAGATTGTTGCTCTCAAGAACGGCAAGGGCGAAGTGGATGACATTGACAATCTCGGCAATCGGCGTGTTCGATCGGTCGGTGAACTGGTCGAAAACCAGTTCAGAATTGGTCTGGTACGTGTTGAGCGCGCGGTCAAGGAAAGGTTGAGCCAGGTTGAGAGTGAAGATCTTCATCCGCAGGATCTAATCAATGCCAAGCCGGTATCTGCGGTTGTGCGGGAATTTTTCGGGTCGAGTCAGCTCTCACAGTTCATGGATCAAACCAATCCGCTTTCCGAAGTCACCCACAAGCGCCGGGTTTCGGCATTGGGGCCAGGTGGGCTGGCGCGGGAACGGGCAGGATTTGAAGTGCGTGATGTGCACCCCACTCACTATGGTCGAGTGTGCCCGATCGAAACCCCGGAAGGGCCGAACATTGGACTCATTAACTCGATGTCCTGCTTTGCAAAAACCAACGAGTACGGCTTTCTTGAGACACCCTATCGACGGGTAGTCGATCGCAAGGTTACCGACAAGGTCGAATATCTTTCTGCGATTGACGAGCATAAACATGTGATAGCGCAGGCCAACGCAGCTCTGGACAAGAATGGCCGGTTTGTTGACCGGTTGATTTCCTGCAGACACAAGAACGAGTATTCCCTGTCCAGCCCTGATCAGGTTGACTATATCGATATTGCGCCCCAGCAGATTGTTTCCGTAGCCGCATCGCTGGTGCCCTTTCTGGAACATGATGATGCAAACCGGGCATTGATGGGGGCCAATATGCAGCGTCAGGCAGTACCGGTGCTGAAGAGCGAAAAACCACTGGTCGGCACTGGCATGGAGAGACCGGTTGCGGTTGATTCAGGAGTCACGGTAACGGCCCGACGTGGTGGAGTGGTGGATTTTGTTGATGCCGGTCGAATCGTGGTTCGGGCCAACGATGAAGAACACATCGAAGGAGAGCCGGGCATCGATATCTACAACCTGATCAAGTTCCGGCGTTCGAACCAGAATACCAATATCAACCAGAAGCCGCTGGTGGTGCCTGGCGATGTGGTCAGCAAGGGCGATGTACTGGCAGATGGTCCATCAACCGATCTGGGTGAGCTCGCACTTGGTCGCAACGTGCTGGTTGCGTTCATGCCGTGGCATGGCTACAACTTCGAAGATTCAATTCTGATTTCCGAGCGGCTGGTAAAGGACGAAACCTATACTTCCATCCATATTGAAGAACTGGTTTGCACTGCACGCGAAACCAAGCTTGGTTCCGAGGAGATCGGACGCGACATACCGAACGTCGGTGAACATGCGCTTTCGAAACTGGATGAGTCGGGCATCGTATATATTGGTGCTGAAGTGCATCCCGGAAATATTCTGGTTGGCAAAGTCACTCCGAAAGGTGAGACCCAGCTCTCACCTGAAGAAAAACTGTTGAGGGCAATTTTCGGAGAAAAGGCTTCAGACGTTAAGGATACATCCCTGCGCATGCCGTCCGGCATGAAGGGTACGGTGATTGATGTTCAGGTGTTCACCCGGGATGGAACGGAGAAAGACGAGCGAGCCAAGTGGAATGACAGGTCTGAAGTTGAATCCGTACGCAAGGATTTTGACGACCAGCAGCGCATCATGGAGAACGATGCCTATGCCCGAATCTCCGGTCTTCTGGTCGGCCAGACGATCAAGGCTGGGCCTGGGCTAAAGGAAGACGCCAGGGTTACTGAAGAGATTCTTGCGGACATGGAGCGAAAGAAATGGTTCAAGATTTCGGTCAAGGATGAGGGCATCAATAAACTGGTAGAGAAAATCCGGGGTCAAATGAAGACCCAGAAAAAGGATTTTGAACGAAGATTCGATGAGAAGCGCGAGAAGATTGAAGCGGGAGATGACCTGGCACCAACGGTGCTCAAGATCGTCAAGATCTTTGTTGCTGTCAAGCGACACCTGCAGCCCGGTGACAAGATGGCTGGGCGCCATGGAAACAAGGGTGTCATTTCCAAGATTGTTCCGGTCGAAGACATGCCATATATGGCCGATGGTACAGCAGTTGATATCTGCTTGAACCCGCTCGGTGTTCCATCGAGGATGAATGTAGGCCAGGTGCTTGAAACCCATCTTGGCTGGGCGGGCAAGAAGCTTGGAGAGCAGATCGAAAATGCACTCAACCGCAAGAAGAAACCGACAAAAACACAGCTTCGCAAGATGCTGGAAAACATCTACAACACCGCTGGAAAGAAGGAATCCCTGAATGAATTTTCGGAAGAAGAGCTTTTCGAACTGGCCAGAAACCTGGTCGATGGGGTGCCCATGGCGACCCCGGTATTCGATGGTGCGCAGGAGATGGAAATCAAGAAAATGCTCAAGCTCGCAGGATTGCCGGAGAGTGGACAGACCATCCTGTACGATGGCAGGACGGGCGAGCAGTTTGATCGTGAAGTAACCTGCGGGTACATGTATATCCTGAAACTCAACCATCTGGTTGATGACAAGATGCATGCCCGATCGACAGGCCCTTACAGCCTGATTACCCAGCAACCGCTTGGAGGGAAGGCGCAGTTTGGCGGTCAACGATTCGGTGAGATGGAGGTTTGGGCACTAGAGGCCTATGGAGCGGCATATACGCTACAGGAAATGTTGACTGTGAAATCTGATGATGTGTCCGGTCGTTCTTCGGTTTACGAGAGCATCGTGCGTGGTGATCACGGAACATATGCGGGCATGCCGGAGTCCTTTAACGTGCTGGTCAAGGAAATTCGGGCGCTGGGACTGAGCCTGGATTTCCGCGAGGAAAGGATAAGGTGATTGTTTTTGATGATGAATCGATAACGAAATAACAGTTTGCATTCTGAAACAGGCCGTTCGGACATCATTCCGGACGACCGACAGCAACAAAGAGACAGTAAATGAAAGATATCTTTAATTTGTTCAAGCAGTCGCAAGTCAGCGAGGAATTCGATTCAATTCGCATCGGTATTGCTTCTCCGGAGAAAATTCGATCCTGGTCCTATGGAGAGGTAAAGAAGCCCGAGACCATCAATTACAGGACATTCCGTCCAGAACGGGATGGCCTGTTTTGTGCCAAGCTGTTCGGTCCCATCAATGACTATGAGTGTCTGTGTGGCAAGTACAAGCGTCTCAAGCATCGCGGGGTGATTTGCGAGAAATGCGGGGTTGAGGTTACGCTTTCAAAAGTGCGCAGGGAACGCATGGGTCATATTGAGCTGGCTGCTCCGTGTGCCCACATCTGGTTTTTGAAGTCATTGCCGTCCAGGCTCGGCTTGTTGCTGGACATGACAGTCCGGGACATGGAACGCATCCTCTATTTCGAAGCCTATGTGGTCATTGATCCCGGCTTGTCGAATCTCCAGCGTGGTCAGTTGCTGAACGAGGAGAGCTATCATGAGGCCATCACCAATTTCGGCAGTGATTTTGAAGCTGCGATGGGTGCCGAGGCCATTCGTGTGTTGCTCAAGGAAATTGACCTTGAAATTGAGGCGGAGAACCTGCGTGAGGAACTGGAACACACCAAGTCGGAGACGAAACAGAAAAAGTTCACCAGTCGGCTGAAGGTGATTGAGGCCTTTCTGCACTCGGGAAATAATCCCGGCTGGATGATTATGGACGTGTTGCCGGTTCTGCCGCCAGATCTCAGGCCTCTGGTCCCGTTGGATGGAGGCAGGTTTGCCACTTCCGACTTGAATGACTTGTATCGACGGGTCATCAATCGTAATAACCGGTTGAAGCGCCTGCTGGATCTGAACGCACCTGACCTGATCATACGTAATGAGAAACGCATGCTTCAGGAAGCGGTCGATGCAATGCTGGACAATGGTCGTCGAGGCAAGGCGATCACTGGCCCCAACAAACGCCAGCTGAAATCCATCTCTGACATGATCAAGGGCAAGCAGGGCCGTTTTCGCCAGAATCTGCTTGGAAAGCGTGTCGACTATTCGGGGCGTTCGGTAATTGTGGTCGGGCCAACACTCAGGTTGCATCAGTGCGGACTTCCCAAGAAGATGGCATTGGAGTTGTTTAAGCCATTTATCTTCAGCAAGTTGGAGCTTCAGGGATTGACCTCAAATATCAAGCAGTCCAAGAAGATGGTGGAGAATGAAAGCCCTGAAATCTGGGACATTCTCGAAGAAGTAATTCGTGAGCACCCAGTTCTGCTGAATCGTGCACCAACCCTTCATAGGCTGGGTATTCAGGCTTTTGAACCGATCCTGATCGAGGGCAAGGCGATTCAGCTGCATCCGCTGGTCTGTGCTCCCTACAACGCCGACTTTGATGGCGACCAGATGGCAGTACATGTACCGTTATCGATCGAGGCGCAGCTTGAAGCTAGAAGTTTGATGATGTCCACCAATAATATCCTCTCACCGGCCAATGGTGAACCGATCATTGTGCCATCACAGGATATTGTGCTGGGCCTGTATTACATGACCCGGGAGGATATTCGGGCAAGAGGTACTGGAAGCTATTTCGCGGGAGTCAACGAGGTGCGCCGTGCCTTTGAAACCGGGCAGGCTCACCTGCATGCCAGGGTCAAGGTGAGATTGCCGGTGTATGATGAAGAAGGGGCAGATACCGGGGAATTGAATCTGGTTGAAACCACCGTTGGCCGTGCCATGCTGTCTGAAATATTGCCGCGTCGATTGAGTTTCGAACTGATCGACAGGCCGATGAAGAAGAAAACCATTTCGGACCTGATCAATACTTCATATCGCCAGGTAGGCCTGAAGGATACGGTAATTTTTGCCGATCAGCTGATGTATGAAGGTTTCAGAATGGCAGCACACTCCGGCATTTCGATCGGTGTTGACGACATGGTTATTCCGGGAACCAAGGCAGAAATCCTGGAAAACTCGGTAGCCGAAGTGGTCGAAATCAAGCAGCAGTATGATGATGGACTGTTGACGGATGGGGAACGCTACAACAAGGTGGTTGATATCTGGACCCGTACTAGCGAGCAGGTCGGCAATTCCATGATGAAGGAGATCGGTATCGACCGGGTCAAGAATCAGGACGGCAAGGAAGTCGAGCAGGATTCGTTCAATTCAATCTACATGATGGCGGACTCTGGTGCACGGGGGTCCCAGGCACAGATACGTCAGTTGGCTGGAATGCGTGGATTGATGGCAAAGCCGGATGGATCCATCATGGAAACACCGATTACTGCAAATTTTCGGGAAGGCCTGAATGTATTCCAGTACTTCATCTCGACCCATGGTGCACGCAAGGGTCTGGCCGATACCGCACTAAAAACCGCCAATTCGGGTTATCTAACTCGACGACTGGTTGATGTTTGTCAGGATCTGGTGATTGTCGAACACGACTGTGGTGCCACGAGCGGTCTCTTGCGAGAAGCCCAGGTTCAAGGTGGTGATGTGGTCGTGCCTCTTGCGGATCGAATTCTCGGACGTTTGCCGACCGAGGACTTGATTCATCCCGAAACTGGTGAAATACTGGTGTCCAAGGACGAAATGATTGACGAGAAGGCAATCCGGCTCATTGAAGATGCGAACCTGCATGAGGTAAGAGTCCGCTCGGCAGTGACTTGCCAGACACGCTATGGGGTTTGTTCGAAGTGTTATGGGCGAGATCTGGGTCGTGGGCACCTCATCAATGTCGGAGAGGCGGTTGGCGTGATTGCGGCACAATCGATTGGGGAACCGGGCACACAGCTCACCATGAGAACCTTCCACATTGGCGGTGCTGCATCGGGTTCTTCAGTAGTCAGTAATATCATCTTGAAGAATTCTGGAAGAATTCACCTGAAAGGAGAAAAGCTTGTCGAGAACACGGATGGCAATCAAGTTGTAGTAATTCGCTCTGCGGAATTGATAGTTCAGGACAATCTTGGACGGGATCTGGAACGTCATAAATTGCCTTATGGAGCCGTGTTGACCGTGAACGAAGGATCGGAAGCCAATGCCGGCGAAATCGTTGCTACCTGGGACCCACATACTCATCCAATAGTGACGGAGGTCGACGGAAGGGTCGTATTTTCGGGACTGGAAGAAGATGTCACGGTTAAGAAGCAGACCGATGATCTTACCGGCAAGAGTACCTATGTCGTTATTGACCCCCAGCGTCGACGAGGTAGTGCTGTCGATATCAAGCCGACCATTTCCCTGGTGGATGCGGATAATCGACCTATCAAGATACCGGGCACTGATGTTGATGCAAGCTATCACTTGTCTTCAGATTCGATCGTAATGGTAGAAGATGGGCAACAAATTCATATGGGTGATGTCATTGCGAGGATTCCGCAGGAATCTTCCAAGACTCAGGATATTACCGGGGGCTTGCCTCGCGTAGCCGAGTTGTTCGAAGCACGAAAACCGAAAGAGCCCGCGATCATGGCTAGCCGTGATGGCGTGATTTCATTTGGGAAGGAGACCAAGAGTAAGTATAGACTGCTGATTTCCGGAGAAGATGAAGTGGATTCCATGCTGATTCCCAAAACACGGAGGATTGAAGTATTTGAAGGGGAGACGGTGAAAAAAGGCGATGTGGTGGTTGAGGGGCCACCGCTTGCCAGTGATATTCTGGAGCACCGTGGGATTGCAGCGTTGACTGATTATATCGTGAACGAAGTACAGGATGTCTATCAGTTACAGGGGGTGACCATCAATGACAAGCACATAGAGGTGATTGTCAGGCAAATGCTGAGAAAGGTTCGAGTTGTTGATCCGGGAGACAGCAAGTATCTGCGTGATGAGCAGGTTGAGAAGTCATTGATTCTCGGTGAGAACGAGAAGTTGGAGGAAGAAGGCAAACGGCCGGTAACCTATGCGCCGGAGCTATTGGGAATTACCAAGGCTTCCTTGACCACTGAATCATTTATATCTGCGGCATCGTTCCAGGAAACCACCCGGGTGCTGACCAATGCCTCGATAAATGGCAAGGTCGATAACCTGCGTGGGCTGAAGGAAAACGTGATTGTGGGGCGTCTGATTCCTGCTGGAACCGGAATGGAGCATCACGAGGCAAGAAAGCGCGCAAAATTGAGCGGGCTGGATGCTGAAGATGAATTCTCGCAATTGTTTCCGGAAATGAATACCTCTGAAAGTGTGGACGAGACCAATCTTCTGCCTCTGCAAGACTCGACTTTAATAGAACCGAGCGAAGTCAATGTCATTCATACCGACTCCTGAATTGATTTAAGCAGGCAAGTTGTTGTGCCACTTGCAGCAGGAAGCAGGAGCAATCCTGTAGACAGGGGGCGAAGGAACCGGATTAGCGGGAACAGCATCCTCGAAAGTAATCCAGGTCTGGCCTTGCTGATGTTGTCAGCCTTGTCAGGGCGAGTGGTTTCATGTGGACATTGACGTTAGTTGTCCAGGGGGGGTTGACCGAGTTTGTGTGCCAGGTCGAAAATCTGGGTTGTCAGAGTGAACGGGAGGGTAAATCGCTCTATATCGGAGCGGAGACCCTGATTCCCAATCGACTTGAAGAAATCCATCACTGACATCGGATGTAACGCTAGCTGGTATCGGGATACCAGCCTGTTGTTCATTGACAGGGAAAGAAATCATCAGAAAAACACAGGGTTACTTTTCGTGGGCATGGAGTTTTTCCCCTTCATGGGCTCATTGTCTGATCCTTGTTGTCGGTCCTGTCCTGCATTTTCGGCCTTCTGATTTTCCTGCGAGTTCCCGGTATTTTCCCGTGTTGGATTCGGGGGTTGGCTCCATTGATGAGAATCCCCGAAAAAAAACGGCATAATCCTTGACAAGGGCCGTGTCTATGCATAGAATCAGCGCCTCAAATTTTCGGAAGCTTGTGATAGCGTTTAATCCTGGTGTAACCGGGTTTTCATTCGCTTGAATCACGCTGTCGATTCCATTTATCTTGGATGAGAAAAACAGAGTATGCCGACGTTAAACCAACTGGTCCGATCGCCGCGTCGTCGTCAAGTCAAGAAGACGAATGTGCCGGCCTTGCAGTCTTGCCCGCAGAAACGGGGGGTGTGTACCCGTGTTTACACGACCACGCCCAAGAAACCGAACTCTGCGCTCAGGAAGGTTGCTCGTGTTCGTTTGACCAATGGGTATGAGGTCACTACATATATCGGTGGCGAGGGGCACAATTTGCAGGAACACTCTGTCATTTTATTGCGAGGTGGAAGGGTAAAGGATTTGCCGGGTGTTCGATACCACACGGTTCGTGGAGCATTGGATACATCAGGTGTTTCTGATCGTCGTCAGGGACGCTCGAAGTATGGAGCAAAGAAGCCGAAATCCTGATTAGGGTCTGAG
>JAJEAV010000061.1 GCA_022822625.1 Gammaproteobacteria bacterium
ACCCTGTATGTCATTGAATGAAACCCGGGTTGCCACAAAAAGATCGTTCTGGAAGGAATTGGTTGACCTCTGTTTCCGGTCATCGGAAATCCACTCGACAATCAGGCCTACATCCTTGTCCGAGTCGAAAACACCATAAAAAGTATATTCCCCCCCAACCAGCCTGGCCGAGTAGTCTTCTTCCATCAGGGATGGAAACCTGTTCTTCATGCCGGAACGATGAATGGCTTCCAGCTTCAGAATCCATGGACCGGTAGTTAACTGTGCATCAAGACCATATTGGCGTATCAATTCATAGTGCGGCAAGAGGGCCCCCGACTGCAAGTCAACCATTAGGGTTGGATCCCGGTTTGTGCCTCGAAACACGCTGAACCCGATATCCAGGATCCCAATGTATCCCTGAAATCGTGCGGCCAGATCAAGATGTTGCTCTTCATGTCCATCTTCGTAACTGGCTCGATCGTTATCCACCACAAGTCCACGGAGACGACCGCCCTGTCCGGGATAATTTCGTTTTCGGTGATACGGCAAGCCCAGGATCTCGAAGGTACCCCACTGACCGGTCAGTGCCAGTCGAGCCAGGGGTTGACCCAGACGCGACTTCTGATCAGGATCATGGGACCAATCTGTCTGGTTGACGATATTGACGAGATTGTGTAACTCGGCAACTCCCCAGAACACCTTGTCAATACCGAGACGCAATTCCCACTCGGTCTCGCCAAAATCTCCATAAGTCAGGAAATAGGCCTCCCGAACATCAACCAGACTCCGCTCGGAGTCCGTGGAATCATAACGAAAGTACGGCGTAAACGTGAAACTTCGGTCATTCTCATCTGCCAGCAGAAATGTGGTCTCGGAAGATAGGCTGAACAAATGGGATCTCTGGCCGGGATACACCGCACCCTCGCTGTACCATCGAGTCTGCAGGTCAAGCGAGCCAAACACCGACAGGTCGATCCCACTGGCATGCAATCCGGATGAGAACAAGCCCATCGTAGCCAGAATCAGATGATGAATCCTGCCCAAGCCAAATTTCATGGTTTTACCCATACGTCAATGCCGCCAAACCCAATCCGCCCGAAAAACCACGGCATAGCCAGTGAAGCAGCAACCTTGTGACCGCGGGCTGACACTGTCGAATTATACCTGCGGTTTTCATGAATCATGCCGGTGGTGACAGCCCTGCCAAGTCAGGCAATCACTGGCAATGGATTCAGGTTTTCCTCTGACGTCCTCTCTTTCAGCAATCCCAGATTGACGGGCACGTCATAAAGTCGGCCAGGAGCAAATCGCTCCCAGAAATGTCGAAGCCCCGGCACGATCACCCTGACTACCGGCATGCCAATATCGGGCCGGGTCTGGTCAAGTACCAGCAATTCCATGCCCTTTTCTTCAATCAATGACTGACACCAGAGCAAGTCATCCTTCATGTCTTCCCGTTCAATCACATTGTAGTCACGGCAGGTCCGAAGGGGTCGGGTCTCGCTCTGCACCAGGTAATCGTGATCTGCCACCCTGGCATTTTTCCACCACCACAGGCACATCGGGTCGTCAATGATGTAACGATCCGACTCCTGACCCGGGTGTGGTACCCAGGTCAGGCATTGGTTCAGCTCGCAGACCGCCCTTACTGCAGCAATGGCAGGGTCAATGTGAGCGCCCGCACCGTAAATGATGTCTTCAGGCTCACGGTCAATGCGTCGTGACAAGGCGACAAAACAGGGAATGCCGAGATCGCTGGTTAGATCCAGAACCCATATCTGCCGATTGTATCTGGCATAGTAATCAGCAGCTCGTGAAAGATATTCATCACCAAAACTGTCAAGGTCCACGCCCGGACATCGCAGCCGGTTATACCACCAAATTGCAAATGCATCACGCTCGACGAGTTCATAGAACCCCTGCAAAACAGCTTCTTCCAGGGTATTGCCCGAAGCACATCCGTTTGAGTCGGACCAAAGCTCGAGAGAACCGCGCTGCTCCGGCGTCATGCTATAGAGCAGTCCTGTCGGGAGATACCGGTGCCGACGCTGACTCAAAGACCATACCGGAGACCACAAAACAGGCTGATCAATATCAAAACGAGGAGGAACAGTATTGTAGGGATGTCCTCGAGAGTTGATCTGGGATGCGTTTTCCATCTGCAGATCACTGAATAACTGGACATCATTGGGGTGGATGGCACGTTGGTCTTCGGCAAGCGATGGATCCGTGAATCGACCTGTAATCCAAATTTCTTCCCCATGAAATGCACCGCTGTATCGCTCAATTGCTTCGCAAAGTGCTCCAGCCTCGGATTGTTCCGGACTGGTTCCCTTGCCGGCGCTTTTTTGCCTTAGCGAACGTCTCAACGAACCTAGACTCTTTATGCGAAGTGCAAGATTAGCTCCAGCCCAGTGAACATGCAGCCATGGGTCAGTTTCAGGTGTCTTACTCTCAACCCAGGAAACAACACCACTTATCGGGCTGATCAGATGACGGTAACGATTCAGCGTTTCCATTGTCGAAACACTCCTTGCGCCTGTAGTGTTCTGAAGATTTTTCTTGCAGGAACCCAGTTTTACGGGAACCGCCTTGCGGCCCGGGTCCACAAGATCCGGGGCACCGCATATTCTGCACTGCACGCGGCGCTGAACACGATGAAAGTCGCTCCTCCCCCGGTTTATGTCGAACGTACAGACATGGTCCCGCAACATTGACAGCTGTCTGCCAACAAGCCATTTGGCAATCTCCGATGCAATCAATCCATACACGCAGTCAATCAGGACCGGCACCCTCATCAGTGGCGAAAATGCAGCGTCTTCACCAAGGCGGTTGCGAAGAAAGGTATGAATTTCCTGGTTGTTCCGCATCCGATGCGTCAGACAAGCCAGGCAAGGGCCATTTTTGACTGAATGAAAGACGGGGCCATACATGGGACATGCGCCTTTGGGTCGAACCAGCATCCAGGGAGTGCGCCTTGCCACCCTTTCCCTGTTGATCGAAACGAGTTCGCCATCAAGATAATCATCGCAGACAATCACGGATAATGCCGGATCCTTCCTGCCACCGGAATCGACTCCAAGTGACCGAAGACAGGAAGCCAGCTTTCCGTCAGGATCATTATGAATGGCCACAGCCTGATTACGGAGCTGGTTTTCAACGAAAACAGGAGATGCTCCGAGCGAAGTCCAAAAGGCCGCCTGACCGTTTTGCATCTTGAAATCGCCGCTAACAACATACCCCCTGGCTACCAGGCTTGCCAATGCATCGTCAACCTGTTCGGCCGTGTATTGTGCACCGAGAGCCTGCCTGATCTGCGTTTCACTGGAGCGACCATCAATGATCGGCAGCAAATCCGCATAAACCTGACCATGCATCAAGGTGTTGAACGATTCGGAGACAAGCAGGACTGTTGCGTCTTCGATCAGTCGATAATCAAGATGAGGAGCAAGCATTGGCCTCTTGATAGTGCCGTTCTTCTCCGAATCGCACATAAGCCGGAGGCGGTTTTGCATGATCTAACCGACTCTCCCAACGAGAAGCAGTATACGCCTTGACTGCATTTTACCTTGAAAGGACTGGATCAGGATTGACCCAATCTGCATCCCGCTTGCAGTACCCCTGTTCAGCTACTGTCGGCATGGAGGCGAGGCTGGGGATCCGCGACAAATTTATCCGGAGATATGGCTGCACATGCATGCCCAATACGATCCTGCAAGGATTCATGGTCTGCCGTATTGCAACTGCGCCCTAGCAGTGAACGAATAGAATCGGTCAGTTCACGAGGATCAAACCCGTCCCCCAAAACTAGCCGCCAGGCCAAATTAATGCTGCGAAACAGGCGGTAGGCATCAAGGAAGTCTTCGCTGACCGATGAACCGATCAGTTCGTGTTCCCGTGCCGCTGCCACAATCGATTTCACGTCACCACCCGCAGGATCATGTACAGTGTGTGAAGGCATCCTCGATTGCAGTTGTCGAGCAATTCCTTCAATTTGTCTCAACCCCTGTTCAGACACCTCGAAAACCGATTCACCCCTGTCTGCAAAAGATACCCCTGTTTCGTCCTGATGGCGTACATGGCATTGTCTGAACGATTCACTCGTCAGTATTTCCCTTCGAATCTCCTCAAACCGCGCAGGTAGAGCACCACTGTCGGTCGTAAAAATACAACGGGCGCGCGTTAACCACGTCATTTCATCCGGCCGGCCTGAGGCAATACCGGTAACATCATTGAGCACGTACTGCGCGATGTTGCTGCCCTTGTCCAGAAACGAACGAAAAACAAGGCTATCAGCGCCAAGAAGGCGAAGCGCCTGACAGAACCGTCTCTGGAAATCAGCATAGCTGTCCTTGAATGACTGGCTTTGTACGATTGTAAGCCCAATCGGGCAGTCAGGCGACAACTCCCCACTCGCCAGGTCACCATGTGCAATCAACGCCAGACCACAACTGTTTCTGTGATAACTACTCTCTTCAATATCTTCAAAAACTGCGCTACAGAGGGTTGCGATTGAAGCTTCGGCAATATTTGACAGTACCTGACTCACTTCAATAACTGTCAGATTGCCCCGCAGATAGTGAATCGCAACCTGAAACATCTTGTCATTGGACCAGTTGCACAACATCTGGGCCGCATCAAAAGCATCCTGAACCGGAACCTGTTTTAGTTGATGCTTCATTTCATCAACGCTCATCTCGTATGTCCAGTAGACCCGGATAAGGCCACTCCTTGCAACGATTTCCTGCTGGGCGTCAACGCCAAACCCCCCGGGGATTTCCAGGTCCGTAAACTCCCGGGACTGAAGACTGTCCAGCAGCTCAGGGGTTTTTTCCACTGCTGCGGCGAGTTTTGGGGCATTTTCATACAATTCGGCAATTACCTCGAACGCCTCGGGGTGTGCCTGCGTAACCCTGCTTTCATAAGGACGCCAGTCGCTGATTTCCGGGTAGAATCGGTCCCGCCATTGATCGACAAGAGGATCCATTTTCTCGAACCACTTCTTCGGACGGAGCACCCAGCCAAGCAGCGTTACATAATCGGTGGGCAACTGCGGCGACAGATCCTCACCGTGATGTTGCAGTACCGGATACTGCCGGCTTGCGATTACATGATGGTCGGCGTGACGCTGGTAATTGAAGAACATCCATTTGCTGTATCTGTAATTCGAACTCCACGAATGATGTGCGCGTACAGTCTCGAAGCGGCCGTTAGGCAGGCGAATTCGGCGTAGCCCGTAATGCTGGATGTAGTTGGCAATCTTCATCGAAGTAACCGCAAACAGGCAAAACAGCATGTAGATAAAGACAGCATGAATCCCCCCCAGTGCAAATACGAATGCATAACACAATGCGGTTTCAATCCCGTATCTCCAAAACGGATTACGATAGTTCCATACCGGGAGATTGCGACGCGCCATACGCTTACGAGAGTGTTCCCATGCACCTGTAAAATTGCGTAGCAATTCCGTCGGGAGATAGCTCCAGAATGTCTGTCCCTTGAATGCAGATCCCGTATCCAGAGGGGTTCCGGCATGAGCATGATGGATGTAGAAATGTTCGGTAGCATAGTGTGGGTAGGACCCGGTAGCGAGTAAAAACTCGGCCACATACCGCTCCCACTTGGAACGCCGGTGAATCAACTCATGCCCCACAATGAAAATCGCCTGCCCCTCGAGTGCCAGCATCACCGCGAGCAGGGCGTTTTCCCACCAGGCGTATTCAGCAATCACAAATATGTTCCACAATGTAAAAATACAGATGATGGGCCATAGCAATGCCCATAGCCATACCGGAACGCTGTACAGAATGACTTGTGACTCCGATGTCGTTCTTGGATCCATGTTGCGCCCTTCCCTTCCGAAAGCGAGATCCAGAGGACCGACCGACATGAAGAACAAATACGGCGCCAGTAGCCACCAGCCTCCGTAGGCCGCGGCAGCGAACATGAGCGGGAAAGCGGCAACCGGGAGAAAGTGCGGCAGTACGTCGCCAACGGATGGCACCAGGGGCTTGTCTTCAGATGCGGCTGCGGTATCCATGAATTAAATTGAAGCGTTCATCTTGCTGGATATTATATTGTCTTTCCCGCTTTTATACACTCTTCCAGATTCCTCGAGAGCGCGGTCCACTTCCGCTATGCCGGCTTGCCGGCATACACCAGGCGATAAGTGAATACCCCCCGCTTGATTCCTTCGATATAGCCGTATACCGCTTGCCTGTTATCCATATAGGCCCAGCGCTTGTCGGAGGTGAGGGGAATAAACATGTGTCCGAAGAGTTGCCATATCGCGACCAGCCTTTCCCCTGCCGGAATCACTTCCAGATCAAGGTCCTTGCTACCTACAGACTCAAATCCGGCGGCTTCGCACATGTTCAGCACATCACGCCAGCATGCCAGTGGTTCAGTGTGCCAGCCCTTCTGCACGTCTTCATGGACGGACTGATCATCTCCGGTCATTTTCCTGTCATTCAAAAACCCATCCAGTGCCTGCCATCTTCCGCCCGGTTTCAGTACCCGATGTACGCCATCGAAGTAGGCTGATTTGTCCGAGGCATAACAAAAGGTTTCGTGATTCAGCACCGCATCAAAACAGGCGGCCTCGAAAGGCATTTTCATAAAGTCACCGTAATGAAACTCGACCCGGTCGCCGACACCGCGCTTCCTGGCCTCTTCACTCGCCAGTGCAACATGTGGTTCGCAGTTCGTCAGACCTGTCACCTGCACTCCATATTCCTGTGCCAGCCAGATTGCCGTACCACCTACACCACAACCGGCATCAAGAACATGCATACCTGCACCAAGGTCCAGATCCTGCACCAAAGTACGATTGGCACGCAACAGGGCGTCCTTGTCTGAAGTGGTCTCTGGCCCCCAAAGTCCATAGTGCATGGAAAGCAGGCCAGCGGGTTGGCTCAGGGCCAAGTCGGTAAGTGCTACATAGTATTGAGAGAGGAATGCTTCAGAGGTATCTGTATCCTCCAAATGCATCCGAAGCGATTTGCGGTTGTTGGTATCGTTCATACTGGCATTATGGTTGTTGGTATCGTTCATACTTGGCATTATGGTTGTTGGTATTGTTCATACTTGGCATTATAATATAAAAACAGCAAAGGATAAAAACAGCAAAGGCGTGCTACCGACGCCGCTTCATGCTAAAACATTATTCTCTGAAAACGCAACATGGTTCGAACACGTTGCGAGTTCGCCATCGAATCGGCAAACTTCCTGTTGAAAGCCTCAGCATAATTTTCCATACCTGCCTGCAGATCATGTTTCTGCAAACCTTCTGCAGCAAACCGTCCAAGCGTAGCTCCGGCCCATATTCCAAAATGGATTCCCTCGCCCGTGAGCGGGTCGATCATGGCCGCCGCATCACCAATCAGTGCGATTTGTCGATGTGGCGTCAGTGGCAGTTCCGGCTGAAACAAGGGCAGGGGGTAAGTAATGACATCGCGCAAGTTTTCCACAACGATACCAACGCCTGCAAGATAGCGAATGTAGTCCTCAAGATGCTGGGTCAGGGTCATGCCAATCGACTTGTAGTCCCGACCATCAAGGTAGACTCCTACATTAACCTTGTTGTCCAGCAAGGGGAACGTCCAGCCGTATCCGGGAATCAGGTGTTCCAGATAATCGAGCCGCAAGGCTCCCTGGTCAGACCCTTCCGCCCGTGCATAGGCGCGTATGCCGACAGCCATGTGTTTTTCACCGTTCAGATCCAGTCCGGCAATTCTGCGAACCCTGGAACTCGCCCCATCCGCTCCAACCAACCCCCTTGCCTGGAGAACATGTTCGGAACAGGAGCGGTCTGCGAGGGTCAGTGTCCATAGCCGGGAATCCTTGTTGAAAGCCGCATCAACCAGAGAATATCCCGCCAGATCATGGGCGCCTCTGTCCAATGCCCCACGATATATCGAGTCGTCGAAGAAACTGCGTTCAATAATGTGGTAGCAATACTGATCAAAGTCGATCAGTTTACCTAAATAACCAAAATTGCCGGGAATGCCTGCCTGCAAACGCTCAATTCGAGGCAAGTGCGAAAAAACATGCTTCAGGCCGAGTTCGCCAAGCACCGCTATCGCGTCACCGCGCACCGCATCTCCGCATGACTTGTCGCGCGGGAACAGCTCACGATCAATCAGGGCAACCCGAAGATTGCCTGATTCGGCAAGTGCACTGCATGCACAGACACTTCCAGCCGGACCGGCACCCACAATGGCCAAATCGAAAGGCTGCTGTTTCACGGTCGATGCAGAATTATTGATTGCAAGACAGAACAGCTAATGAGGGAGCGGCATATGCCCTGCGAATCAGGGTAATGCTTCACCCATTCACCAGCTACTGACTGGACGATCGGATAAGCATGAATTTTCATGAATTATTCCGCACTTCCAGTCAACTGTCGGCGTGCCAGATTGAAGAATACTCCCTGAAGGGCCATCAGGTCGTCAAAACTGCCTTCTTCAACCACCTTTCCCTGCTGTAGCACATAAATCCGGTCGGCATAGCGAAGTGTAGACAACCTGTGGGCAATGACAATTCGAGTCTTGTTCAGCGTCGCAAGGTCTTCCATAATTCTGGCCTGCTTGTCGTTATCAAGCCAGGTTGTCGCCTCGTCAAGCATCAATATATCGGGTTTGGAGATTAGCGCTCGCGCCAGCATGATGCGCTGACTTTCACCGCCAGATGCCGTTCCTCCACTCACCCCGACGCTCGTCAGCATCTTCATTGGCATGGACATGATTTCGTCCTTGATGGAAGCATGCTGAGCAGCCTCCCAGACACTCTTCGAGTCTATGTTTTCCTGTCCTCCCGCAATATTGTCCCATATGTCCTCGGGAAACAGCTGAATCGATTGAGGCACCACCCCGATTCTACGTCGTACCTGTCTCGGATTGAGCTGTTTGAGATCATTTCCATCATAATACACTGCGCCGCTAACGGGCATTTCCATTCCCAGTAAAATCTTTAGCAGAGTGCTCTTGCCAGACCCGGACTCCCCGGTAATGGCAACGAACTCGTTCGGCCGGACATGCATTGAAAGATTGTCGAGAACAAGCGGAGTATCGGGGGAATAACGAAAGCTAACATGGTCAATCCTGACATGTCCACTCAGAGAATCGACTGATTCACCCTCGCGAACCGCATCAGGTTTCTGTTCCACTAAAGGTCTGATCTGCCGGATCGCAACCAATACTTCCGCAACTGTGTGAAAAGAATATCCAAGCTTCCTGACTGCATTCAGGAACGCCAGGAAGATGGCGATGACTACCAGAAACTCTCCGACCTTCAAGTTTTCGGGAGAACAGATAACGGTTGCCATAAGCAGGCATGCAAAGCCAATGGGCAGAATCGCGGCTCCAAAGGCCTGCACATGTGATTCGATTCGACTGTGCCTGAATTCGGCCCGATGCTGCTTGCCATAGGCTTTCGCCCAGACTGCAAATCCCGAGCCTTGAGCGCCTTCCAGATTGAGAATTGAAATTCCATTGATCAACTGGAACACCTGACCTACCAGTTCCTGTAGGGAATGGGTAACATCCATATAAGGCCCAATCTGCCTCATGCCCAGGACAATCATTACAGCCACGCTTAACAGGCCAACTACAATTGCGATAATGCCTAATGTCGCATCATAGACAAAACCAAGACACAGAGAGACAAATAGAAACAGGAACGACAGGGCACCATTGGCAACCAGATTCTGCATTGCATCACGAAGTAGCTGAAAGCTCGAACACTGAGTGGCAAGTTCGCCTGCCGTGAACTTTTGCAGGAAATGTGAAGGCAGACACAGAACCCGGCAGAAAAGCGCCGCTTCTGCACGGGCGGCTGCATATGCTTCCACTCGCGTACTGGACATGCCATGATACAGTTGCAGGGTAGCCGCCAGAAAAGCCACTGCTACCAACACCGCGCCAAGAACAGGCAACTGATCGAACTTGCCATGAGGAATCACTTCATCGGCGACGAATCCCAGTAGGATGGCAGGAAACAGCATCAGAAGGCCTACAATTGCACCGCTGAGAAGAAACCGGATGAATCCCGTCATGGAACCCCTGAAGGCCAACGCAAGTACATCCCTCACACTCCTTGCTTCGCTCGTCAGTGGCGGATAAAAATACCATGCTTCTTTCTGCAGTGATTGTGCAACATCTGCATTGACCCGCTTCTTCTTTCCGGTTTTGGAATCAATGGCAAAATAACGACCAAGGATATTGGGCAACAGGGCAACTGGACGCTGATCATCCATGGAAAATGCAAGCATTGCACCACAGGAGCTATTCCACCACTTGCCTGTCGATCTCAGGTTGACCCTGCGTGAACGAACGTCCGAAGCATCAAGTATCTCGAACAATAATGCGTCTACTTTCCGGTGATCTTCCTGTGCAGGGTTTCTAACAGGATTCTTGAATTCGATCCCTTCATGCTGGCCAACCAGCCCGAGAACCTCAAATAAAATGGCTCTGTCAGTCCTAGCTTCAGGCTTTCCTGAAATCCCATGAAGGTTGAAAAGGCCATGACGTGCAACATCTTCATCAGTCTGACGATTGAGAATTCGTTCACGTGCAAGGTTAACCTGGTCAGCAATCGTCAATCGCCGATTGTCTCTTTCAATCGACAATGCCAATGCGTGAAATTTCGATAATGCCTTTGTCAATAGCCCACCATGAATTACTGACTGCGTACCCTGGGCCGAAATCTGCAGGGGTTTCAAGACCTGGATCCAGCTCTCACGCGTCAATGGCAGCAAGTCGGTTGTTCCAGCATGATCATGGCTGATCTCATCAGGATCAAGCATGCCAAGATAGCTGGCTGAACCTGGGCCAATACCGGAGACCCACTGTACTCCCTGTCTTGCCGCAACAATACCGGCATCAATTGATTGAGTCGAACTGGATTCAGCCAGTCGCTCAGTGACAGTCATGCGCGTATCAGAGCTGAATCGTGAAAGCATGGTGCCAATATTCTCGATCCACCGATCTGTTTGGCCAGCCAAATCTGCAACATAGACAGCAGACAGGTCATCAAGACAGAGCTTGCGTAAAACAGTATGCTGATCACCTTTTGCAATGAGCCGGAGTCTTGTATCGTCATCATTGGGGGCCACTCCGATAATGAGGCGTCCAGAACAGAAATGCAGCATGTGCCGAGGGGCTGCCTGCAGGACTCCCTCCTTTTCTTCTATCAGGAAAACATCAACTTCACCGGATTCGATGAACCATGCAGATTGATTGTCACTCATGTCAAGCGGCTGATTGCCGGTACACGGCATCGAAATGCCTTGATTCAGGGCTACCGCCCTTAATGACAATGTTTCCTTTCGTTCCATCTGTTCACCCAGCTTGCACCAACTGATAATAGAGCCCTGTCCTGTCAGCGACCAACTCTTCATGAATTCCTCGTTGAACCACGCCACCCTTGTCCAATACGATGATTTGATCGCAGTCACGAATGGTGCTCAGTCGATGCGCAATAATCAGACAGCTCATGCCCCGGCGACGCAATGCCCGGTCAATCAGTTCTTCAGTGGCTGCATCCAGCGCACTTGTAGCCTCATCCAGAATCAGGAAAACTGGCTCACTGGCAAGACTGCGGGCGATCTCCAGTCGCTGCTTCTGTCCTCCGCTGAAATTTGCTCCGTCTTCATCGACCTGTGTTGCATATCCATAAGGCCGACTGAGTATCACGTCATGTATGCTGGCATCCTCGGCCGCCGCAATCATGGTTTCTTCCGGAATAGACGGATTCCATAGGGTTATATTCTCACGCACCGTAGAGGTAAACATCCTCACATGCTGGTCAACCAGCGATATTGAGCGGGAAATTATGTCGCGGGGAATTTCGGGAAGGGGGTGGCCATCGTACAGAATCTCTCCCGACCATGGTTCGTATAAACCGGCAACCACTTGTGCCACTGTTGATTTTCCAGAACCGCTTGAGCCAATCAGTGCAACTCGCTGACCGGGTTCAATCGTCAGGGTGAAATCTTCAATCAGCGGTTTTTTTGATCGGTTGTATCCAAATGTTACATTGCGCAGTTCGACATGTCCAGACAGTTTCAGTTGACCATTGAGCGTAGAGATGGTTTCCTGACGTTCCACCGACCGTGAAACATCAGGTATATTTTCGGTTTTGAGAATGGAGCTCGTTATGTCGTCC
Source organism: Gammaproteobacteria bacterium (assembly GCA_022822625.1). Taxonomy (GTDB): domain Bacteria; phylum Pseudomonadota; class Gammaproteobacteria; order Arenicellales; family Poriferihabitantaceae; genus Poriferihabitans. The sequence goes on from JAJEAV010000061.1 coordinate 12,148, forward strand.
AGGCGCTGTATGTCAGCCTCGATCATCTGGCGCGCATTAATGAACTCAAAGGAGTATGTCGCAGACGACAGGAACATTGCCGTTAAAATATAAAGGCCCGTTAATTCCCCCAGCGTCAAATTTCCGGACATGGCCAGATGCGAGCCGAATATGATCACGGTTGCATGGCCTAGAATCATGAACAAGACAGACAGGCTGGTGCTAATGTGCCGATATTCGGCAACGCCCTGCCTCGCATCAATTTCTCTTGCTTGATGTCCGCTCCACCGGGCAAAGAAATTATCGTCGTTCCCCGTCATGCGCAGGGTTTCTGCCGCATTGAACATGATGACGGCAATGCCTGCCAGCAAACCCTGCTCACGCCGCAACATCGTACTTTTATCCCTCTCGATTCCGGCAACCAGATACACCAGGAAAAAGTTGATAATCGTCAGAACGAGCACCGCCAAGGATATCGCTGGAGAAAAGACGGCCATTGTTGATAAAAAGACAATCATCATGACCAGTTCAATGAGCAGCTGCAGAAAATGCTGTGTAAACCCTCTTGCGATTTTGTCTATCGACAGCAGACGTGAAACAAGATCGCCGACATAGCGATGACTGAAAAACTCATGGGGTAGCCGAAGCAGTTGTGAAACAGTGCGGTCTGCCACTATTACGGAAACGCGTGATGCAAGGCGCTTGAGCCAGCGCTGTTTAAACAATGTCAGGAGATAAGTCAGCAGTGCAGTCACAATCAGTGCCACCGTAACCTTCAGACCCCATTGCGCATTGTCGGCAAGCATATCGTCGACAAATACCATGACAAGCAGTGGCATTGCAAGTACAGGCAGGATAAGCAGCAAACCGAAGCAAATGCACCAGGTGATCAGCCTGGATGATCCCTTTAGCCACAAATGCGCCTTCTCGAAAATGCTTGCACGTTTCCCGCCTGGTTGGAAATCTTCGCCAAGCTCGAATGCCAGAACGATTCCGGTATAGCTTTTGACAAACTGTTCATGGGACAGTCTTCGACGTCCCATGCTTGGGTCATTAATGTAGAAATTTCGGGTATCGTACCCCTCCAGAATTACGAAGTGGTGGAATTCCCAGAACAGAATCAGGGGCAATGCCCTGTCACGCAGCCCGTCAACTTCATGAATATTGAGACCCACGCATTTCACACCATAGGACTGTGCGGCTCTCTTGATTCCGGCCGCACTGGAACCATCACGGCTTATCTCGCAACGTTCGCGAAGCTCGGACAAGGGGACCCACAAACCAAAATAGGCAAGTATGCTGCCTAGACATGCAGCACCGCATTCGGCGACATGTGACTGCAGCACTAACGGCGTAGTGATACGCTGGCCTGACTTGTTCTCACTGGATTGCATGCGTAGACAACATCATCATTTGCGGGAACCTGCCGGTATTACAACCACCCAAAGACCAGACTCCGAAACGGAGTACTGTCTTTTACCGTAAACCGAATTCGGCCTGGCGTACCTTCGGGCACATCAAGCAGGTCCGGTATTTTTTCGACAGCAATGCTAACCTGCACCCCATCACCCTGAGGCAATGTAGGAACCCTTGCACTCTTATACGTGCGTGGTGCATCATTGATAGCAATCACCTTGCCGGGCAGTCGCAATGTCCTGTCTTCCGAGAGCTGGACCTCGATTTCAACCGGTACACCTGCATTCAGGTCTCTGGCCTGTGATGGGGAAGCAATGGCGACCATGTGTCTGACTGCTGGATCCTGTTCCCGGATTTCGGCCAGGATGCTGCCGGCACTCAGGAAGTCTCCTGTCCTGGCGTATATTTCCGTGACCCTTCCAGTCCTGTAACTCACGACCTGGGAACGTGTGGCCCGCTGGGCCTCCAGATGCACAAGCGCAACTTCGATTATCTGAAGCCGGTTGAGGGCTGCATTCTCCGGATTGCCGTCTGCAGACTGCTGTTCAAGCAGATTCTTCGTGTTCTGCAAATATGCAATTTCCCGGTCCAGATCAGGCACTGTCTGACGCGCAATGGGAGTTCCGGGAAGGACCCTGTCCGAGTGAGAAACCAGAAGTTCAGAGATCGTGCCGGAATCAAGCATGACCACTTGATGACGATCCTGATTTACCTGATCTGAAAGAAATCCGTCAATTGTGAAACTGCGATGCATGCTAACGAAAAATCCCCATAGCAAAAACATGAGGAGTGCCAGGACAGTTATGACTTCCACAAGCCTTGCGCGGGAGGATATGACCCGCGGCACCAAGTCCAGACAGCGCCTCTCGTTTCGAGCGGCAGCAGCTTCTTCGCGAAACAGGCTACCCGGATTGGACATATTCAGGCCACGGACACATCAGGAAAAAGATATAAGCCTTGAAATCATTGACCCGTTCATTGCAGAGAACATATTTCATGTGATGTATGCCACGAATCAACAGTATATTACCAGATTTCCCAAACAGCATCTCCGGCGCGCCCTGGAAGTGCGCAAGAGCAGTCATTTTTTCCGAAAGTCCATGATTATCCGCATCAAGCATCCGGATAGAATCATCCCACAGAGTGGGACTGTCTGTCCAGTATCCGGGGGTAGTCGGGTGTTGCTTGTTGTAATACAGGGAAAGTCCCAGTATGTCACCGAAATCACCCTCTTTAATGTCGATACTCAAGCTCATGGCCGGAATACCGACTTGTTGCTGTAGATATGTTGCGAGCGATTCTATACAGGCATAATCCTGTTTCTTCCAGCCAATCTTTTTCAAATACCGAATTACTTCATCAGAACCGTGAAACCCTGCGATTGCCATGCGAATGAACCTTCTTCGTGCCGGGAAAACCGCCAATGTCTCGACGTGCATGTGTGGCTTCAGTGCTTCGCAGATACCTCTTACAAGACGCTGCTCATCAGGGTTCGGCTGCCAGCCGATAGATTCGACCAGCTTGCTTGAAATCAAGGTAATCTCATCTGCAAATTCATGCTCTCTATTTCGCATGCGCTCATGGGGTTTGGCGCACAAGCCGGGGAGGGGGGGGGATCTGTCGCCAGAAGCCGATGCGACATCAAACTCCAGCATGAACTTGTGATGGATGATGTCAGACAGGGGGCTGTCCTTGAAATTGGTGTCCTCCAGCAATTGTGCAAATCCCGAGAGGCTTGAGGTCGCGCCCGGAAGTCGGCCTTCATTTCGGAAAAAAGCGGCGGTTTCCGTTGCTCCCCCAGCAACGGTAACACCCAGATCGGCACTTTTTTGTGCCCTGCTCATTGACAGCTCAAACCCAAACGGGAATGTTCCCAGCGTCGGAGGAAGCATGCATGTTTGTGCAACGAGTTTCTTTCGCGCTGCTCGATCAATCAGTTCGATGGGAATATGATCATCGATGAGTTCAAGCAATTCCCCGAAACTATCGGCCTCGATATTCAGGCGACGCTCGCCAATCTTGTACTTCTCATAAGGGTCCATAATGTGTAGATTCATGCTTGCGGTGGATTAACGGCTCACTGAAGTATAGCTTTCCGGGGGTTATTGTTCAATGGGAAATCGAACTCGATGGTCCTGAATCACCCTTGACTGACATGCTCCGATTTTCTTGAAACACGAGTTATTCCTCGCTCGATTTTCATGAACCGATCGACTGCGATCAGCAGTGGCGGGAGAGTCAGATAATCACAAAGCATGGCCGCAGCGATAATTATTGCAGTCAACAACCCTACTTGTGCAGTCGGTACAAAGGGAGAAAGAACAAATATCAGGAATCCCGCTAACAGTACGATAGTCGTCATGAAGATAGCTCTTCCGACTGTCTGGAACGAATAAGTCACCGCCTGTTCAGGGTCAAGGCCTAATTCCCGGCGCGCGCGCCGATACTTGCTCAGAAAGTGCACCGTGTCATCAACCACGATGCCAATCGTCATGGCAGCAACTATGGAAAGAGCGGATCCCACCTCACCTGAAGCAAGCCCCCAGATGCCGAAGCCGGACAGGATCGGAATGAAGTTCGGAATCAGACTGACCAGTCCCAGTCCCAGTGAACGAAAAGCCAGCACCAGTACAGCAGAAATACCTGCCAGCGCAAGAGCAGTACCAATCAGCATCGACTTGATGTTGCGCTGGGCGATATGGGAAAACAACAGGGCTGGGCCCGAACCCTGTGCTTCAATGATATTGGGGGCGTTGTCGGATAACCACTGCTTGGCAGACTCGTTGAGTGCCAGCATTTCATTCGAAGACAATGTACTTGTCGATACAGTCAGACGCGTTGACATCTTGTCAAGACTGACCTGATTATTCAGGTCGAGGCCGGCAGGCAGGGACAACTCGTACAGCAGCAGGTACTGCATGCCCAGTTCGGTCGTGGCGGGCAACTGATAGGAACCTGGGTCGTCCCCATGCAGCGACTTGTTGATTTGCTTGAATGTATCGGTAATAACGGATACGTTTCGCACCGCCGGCTGTTCCCGGTACCAGGTAGCAAATGCTTCAACATCAGTCAGGAATTTCGGGTCTGCGATGTTTTGACCTGACACGAGAGAATATTCAAGTGCCCCGTTCGCGCCAAGCCGATCATCCAGCAAGTCAATATCCTGACGAAATTCAACCCGCTTTGAAAAAAAATGAGTAAATACATCATTAAGTTCATTACGTGGAATCAAGACTGTCAGACCGGTTACAACCAGTGCCGAGCCGACCAGCAGGATTTTCTGGTACTTCAAGACACCACTGGATAGTTTCGTCATCAAGGGGTCATTGTTCATGAGTGCCTTGTTCGCCCGAAGCGGCAACAGGCTCATGAATGCAGGCAGAAACGTGACTGACAGGAAAAACGATGCTATAAGCCCAAACGCAACGAATGTTCCAAGGTGGCGATGAGGCGGAACTTCTGCGAAATTCATGGACAGAAACCCTAATGCCGTCGTAAAGCTTGCCAGAAATACCGGTTGCAAGTTAACTCGAACAGACTCCTTGATGGCATCCAGTTTCATGTCACCGGCGGCAAGTCGCTGCTGTATTGTCACCAATATGTGAACACAGTTGGCCACCACGATCATCAGCACAATTGTCGATGCAGGCGCAGTGGATGGTGAAAATATCAAACCGACCCAGCCGCCCATCCCTAACGACACCAGCACTGAAAAAATCATGACAATACCGGTTGACAGAACACCCATGGCACCGCGAGTCATGATTACCAGAAAAACAATCATGACGAACAGGCTCAGGGGCAAAAACACCTTCTGACTGTTTACGGCCGCTTGTGCAAACTCCTGATTGATGATAACCGATCCGGCCAACCGTACATCCATTCCTTCAAATGTGCTTTCTGCAAGGGCAGCAATATCCCGGGCAAAATCTGCAGTTTCTGAAATCGCAGAAATATCGGCATCTTCCTGCATTGCAACCGAAACCAGAACGACACTGACACTCCCTTCCACGTCAATCAGCTTGCCGACCAGTCGAGTATCTGACAAGGCGATTTTTCTGGCCTGTTCAAGCGCGTCCGCATCATTCAACATTTGCGGTTGCAACAGATCTTCTACGTAAAGGTCGTCGCCCTCTGCTCTCGTATGCTGAAAGTTGGTGATGGAATCGACTCGTGTCGAGAAGGGGGTCTGCCAGGCCTGCTCGGTCAGCCAGAAAGTCGCATCTATCGCGTTTTGAGACAGGGCGTCCCCATTATCAGGAACCAGCAGGAAAATAACGCTATCACTTTTCCCGTAGGTATCTTCAAGTGATTCAAGTGCTATAAGCTGAGGGTTCTCTGGATCGAACAGAATTCGGTAACTGGTCGACAATTCCAGAAATCTTACCCCATAGGCCGCTAAAGTGGTAAGAAGAATGCCAAGAGTAATGACGATGATTCGTCTCTCGACAACCCATTCGGAAACAAAAGAGACAAAGGAAGGTGTAACTCGACTACTCTTGGCAACCATTATTTCGACAATGCTGGGAAAGGAAACAGGGAGCACCAAGCGCCAGAAGAATGTCGATCACGATCAGGAACATCGCAAGCACCGAACCGTCATGACAACCCTGCCTGACGGCCAAGGAGGAAAGGGAATATAAGAGAGGTTTCTTGCGTGATGGAGTTAGCATGGCAGCCGACAACCTACATCGAGGCAGACCAGCGCACATGAAAAAGCGCGATGTGTACGTTTACGGTACACATCGCGCATCATGAGACAACTTACGGACTAGAATCCACAACTAAGTCCAGCAGCTACTGCTTCAAGTTGCTCCTCGGTCATTTCTGCACGAGGAGGCAGGGCAATTTGAATGGTTTTCATATCACTTTCATGAACATGGAATTGAACATCCTCTGGAAAGTCAATCCCCAACTCACTGCTGACAACTCCTCTTGGATCAGCCAAAAGAGCATCCCTAAACTGCAAGTCTTCAACTGATTTTTTTATCACGTGATTATGCATTTGATCAATAGTTTTCATAATAATATGTACCTAAATCGAAAATTGAGTTAGTTGGAATTAAACCTGGTTGCTCCAAGGAGAAAGTAGGTCTAATATTTATCATCCTATTCTACAGTAAAAAAAATAATTAAACAACAATACATTTCCCTAATCCTTAAATAGGAATCGGGGTAAAAGTAAAAAGCCTTGTTAAATCAGGGCATTAATGGTAGAATAGTTTTTTTTTCGCCTTCACCCATTGGGTGAACAGATTCACCAGCCACCGAGATAACAAGGCCACATGAAC
>JAJEAV010000034.1 GCA_022822625.1 Gammaproteobacteria bacterium
GAACTTTTCTGAATATCTGTTCAATACTCGCTTCGCAACTTCCTCCGTCACCCGAATAATTGCCTCAAGCAGGCTCTCATCAATGTCGGCAGCACCCTCATATTCCATGATGTTTCTTTTTCGATGTGCTTGATCCAGTACCCGCCATTGGCTGTCTGGAAAATTCAATGTATGGCGCAGACACTGGAAGAACAAATAACGATTGCCAGAGCGATATCCTGCAATCCGCAACGCTGCAAGAGACAGAACGTGTGCCGAGTTGTAAGCCAGATCAAATCGAGATTCAGGACTGAGGGTATCCTTTCCTGCATCTGCAAGTCGCGCTGCCCCGGAGCGAATCAGCCCGGAAATTTCCTGAGCTGTTGCCTCTTCAATCTTGAGAGCACCAGCTCTGGCCAGACTTTCCATATGATCATGCAACATCAGAATTGCCCACCAGAATAGAATGTGGTTTCTCAAGCACTCGGGGCACAAATCCCGACTTGTCTCCGTGTCTGATATGAAACTCGTCCAGTGTAAAGAGTACTGGATTGATGCGCCGACCCAGTAATTCTTCGGCCACCGAAAGGGCGCGGTATACCGTCTCCAATGTCAGATCGTCTGAAACCAGTAACAGGTCAATGTCACTCGTTGCAGTTTCAGTCCCCTGGGCAACCGACCCGAAGAGCACGGCCAATACCAATCGGTCTACAAGCGGAACAAGTGCTTTCTGGATGGATGCCTCTACGCCAATCGTCTTGCGCACGATACCACATATTTCTTCGAACAGGGGAGACTCGGGATTTGCGCGATAATATTTCCGGTTTCCGACTTTGGATGCTGACACGAGCCCACTCTCGGCCAGCCTGACAAGCTCACGTTGTACTGCACCCCGTCCACAACCAGCCAACTCGATGATTTCGGTCACGAAGAATTCTCGGTTCGATTGCCCGAACAACAGCGCCAGAACCTTTTGTTGAGACGCAGTGAAAAGTGCATCCGCAAATGCCGAGGAAGTCCAGACATTCCTATTGTCCGGCTCGTCGGAGATATTTGTCAAATCTTTTGTACCCATATTGAGTATTATAGTACCCAAATTGGGGATATCAACTCTTGTGTTGCGATCTGTTGCGGTCACATGAACTGTCCGCTTTTTTCCCGGTTCATTTCTCATTGGACAAGATAATCACTAGAATATTGACATTGCGATGATTTTTTTTCATACTGCTTCTGGAAATTCCGGACTACCGACCCGCATGAGCGGTGACTACGGCTTTTTTCTGGAGGCAGTTGCAACCTTGTTTTATTGATGAAGCCAGAGACCTTGGCTCCTCGAATGACCCGCCCCCGGGGGAACACCAACCTGGCCTGGCCGTCGGAGAGGTCTTTATTGATTCGGCAAAATTGCCCGGTTTCACCGACAATTTCCTTCTCCTGAAACATCAATACTTCCCCAACCTGCTCTATCCTTCCAGAAACTATCTGAACAGAATTCTTTCGAAAATCAAGGAGAAAGATACATGCAGAAACATAACGCAGGGCAAGGCAACAAAGAAACAAGGGAATTGCGCCATAGGTTGGAGGCTGTAAGGGAATCCCGATGAGAATTCCTGGAATTGAATTCCCAATTGGGATAGTTGATGCGATTTCATTCACCAAAAGTAGTTTGATTGAATCCCGAATACATCAACAGTGATTACGCTGTCCAAACACATATTCATGCTTCTCGCAGCATATGCCATCAGTGCATTGCCTGTTGGCAGTGATAGCACTCATGCTGAACTGAAATACCGGGGTGTCAAGATTGCACCCGAGCATCGTTGCGCCCCCTATGATCGTGATGACTATCCCTACCCTCAATCCATCAGGCTGGAACTGATCGAGAGTCTCGGAGGATTGATTTATGGACCCTATTCGGGAACCTGTTTTCACAGCCGACATGAGGTTGATATTGAACATGTCATCTCCTTGTCCGAAGCCCACGATAGCGGCCTTTGTGCAATGGGGCCCGATGCCAAGAAACAGTTTGCGAGCGATCTGTTGAATTTGACGCTTGCCAGCCCCAAAATCAATCGATACCAGAAATCATCAAAAGATCTGAGCGAGTGGCTACCTGCCATGAATGCCTGCTGGTACGCCGAACGAACACTGCAGGTTCGCCGAAAATACGGACTGACCATAGACTACAACGAAGCAGATGCCATTGAACGCAAATTGTCGACATGCGCATCGACAAGCATGGTTGTACAGTGCAAAACCCGCACCGCACCAAGACCGAAAACCGACCCCAACAACGCTGTCCTTGCGAAATACGATGACGATGGAAATGGCAGGATAACCTGTCGCGAAGCTATCCGACATGATATAGCACCTGTCGATAAATCACACCCTGCCTATGAATTCATGCAAGACGGTGATGGCGATGGCACGGTTTGCGAATAGGATTGACCGCTGTCCGGATGCGTGGAATCTCTCCCCGATGAAGACGTCCGTTCCACAGGAGTATGTTGCAGACACAATGACCTTCAGAATCTATACTGTCTTCCGGATACGATACGGCAGATTGTCGGCAGACTGAATTGCCCGAACTGGACAGCACGATTACTCCCCTTTTGGCCGGACTTCATAGCCCGGTTCTTCCGGCTCATCGTCAATCATTTCAGCGGGAAAACCGGGGGCGGTAATATCGAGCCGGGCAACCTCTTCGAGTCTCCGTATGATGTTGGGAGAATGCTCTCGGGCCCCGTATTTCTCCATCGCCTCCCTGAAGATTTTGACCATAAGCGGAGAAAAATCGAGAGGCACTCCGGCACCTTTTGCAACCTCGTCAAACAGCGTGATGTCCTTGCAGACAAGATCCATCGTGAAATTAATGTCACGGCTTCCATTCAGTATCACCTGACTTTCGGTTTCGTGGACAAATGAATTGCCGGAAGAGATGCGTATGGCCTCATAGGCTGTACTGAGGTCCACGTCAACGGCCTTGCAGGTAGCAAGCGCCTCACAAAGCGTCATCAGGTTCGCGGTTGCCAGATAGTTGGTCACGACCTTGAGAATCGAGGCGGAACCAAGCGGGCCAGTATGCAGTATTCTCCGACCCATGGCAGTCAGAACGGGTAGCATATGCTCAAAGACCTGTCTTTCGCATCCTGCAAATATGGAAATATTTCCGGTTGCCGCTCGATGGCAGCCGCCTGAAACAGGACAGTCGACAGGCTCGCCACCCCGTGCCTTGACTAGGGCACCAAGACGAAGTACCTCGCCCTCATCAGTGGTGCTCATCTCAGCCCATGTCTTGCCCTGCCGCATCGCGGACAGAGCACCATCCTGGCCTTCCAGTACCGTAGCACTGGCGGCTGGGTTGGGCAGACATGTGATCAGGAGGTCGGCAGCCCGGGCCATTTGAAGCGGGCTCTCACCGAAGGCTGCTCCGGCATCCAGTAATGGCTGGGTAGCCTGGTGATTCAGATCCCGTACGATCAGATTGAAACCGTTTCTTAACAGACTGCCGGCGAGCTTTGAACCCGCATTTCCAAGGCCGATAAATGCGATGGTTTGGATGGATTTCATGACTTGCGCTCCTGTAAATGGAAGGGTCAATTTTAACGGTACTCGTGAAGAGGAGAGAAGTGACAGAAATTCCGTTGCCTGAAATTGGACAAGCAGGACTGTCTGGCCAGAACGTTCAGGGGCTGAATGAATGCAGATTGCAACTGCTGACTTATTTCCAGGTCATATGCAGGAGTGAATGGACTCAACGAGTTTCCGGAAACTACCGTCATCAGTCGCTTCCTGAAATCACATGGCATAACCTGACCACCTTGAGTTCAACCTGAAACGCCACATGTCACAATCTATCAGGTCTGGTTCTTGAATCGAGATCTTGCATGACATCATCTGTCTTATAATCCATTGAGTGACGCTTTTTCATCCCATGCCATACCGACACGGTTGAAGATCCGATTCAAATTGACGAGTTTTTCTAGAATATGACCAACCCCCCCACTGTAAAACAACTTTGTGTGTTTTGCGGGTCCAGACCCGGCAATAGCCCTGCATACATCGAAGCCGCAACTGCGCTCGGTCATGCCATCGGAAAACGAGGGATGAACCTGACGTATGGAGGTTCCAGCATGGGGCTGATGGGAGCAGTCGCAGATGCGGTTCTGGAAACAGGAGGAAAAGTAACCGGCGTAATCCCCGAAATACTGTTTGACCATGAACATGATCATCCAGGAATCACCAGACTGGTCAGGGTCAAGAACATGCATCAGCGAAAAGAGGCCATGTCTTCCCTTTCAGATGGATTCATTGCACTGCCGGGTGGGTTCGGAACATTCGAGGAATTACTCGAGACCATCACATGGTCTCAACTCAGGATCCATGACAAGCCAATCGGAATTCTGGATGTCGAGGGATACTACGGATTTCTGACTGCATTCATTGAACATGCCATTGAAACAGGATTCATCAATCCCAGGCATCGCAACCTGTTTTGTATTGATGATTCCCCTGACAGCCTGCTGGACCAGCTCGAAAACCGGAGACCAGCAAGTCCAAACAAAACCTGAAACCAGCCAGGCAGACCATTCTTGAATACCCGTACCAAAACCCTTCCACATCCTGGTTTCCAGCTCAGGTTTCGGACAGACTCAGCACAAATGCCCCAATCCTCCGGCATGCCTCCTCAAACAATTTGTCCTTAACTGCCAGACTGATGCGAACCAGTCCTTCGCCAGAGTCACCAAATCCGTCACACGGCAACAAGCTCACCTGATGCTGATCCAGGAGCCGGCGCGTGAACTCCATACTGCCTATACCCAGGCTTCTGACATCCAGCACCGCAAACATGCCTCCAGATGCTTCAAGTATAGAGACCTCGGGAAGATCCGATAGAAGATCGGTCGCAATTTTGCGTCGACGATTCATGCTTTCACGCACAGTCTCGGTAATGTTCGAATCCATCTGCAGCGCAAGGGTTGCAGCATCCATAATGAATGGCGGCAAGCCATAAATCATGCACAACGACAAATTGTAGAGGTGTTCCATCAACTCTCTGGGACCGACTGCCCACCCAACACGCCATCCGGTCATCCGATGGGATTTCGACAGGCTTGAGACGGTTACGCATATCTCGTCGGTTCCCGGGAGTCCGGCAGGGCTTACCCGGTCTTTCGGAGCGAGCATTTCCAGATAGACTTCGTCGCTGATCAGCCATATCTTCCTGTCGCTACAGGCCTTGACGAGGGGCTCGTACTGCTCCCTGGTATAGACCGATCCAACTGGATTATTGGGGGAATTGACAATGATGGCACGAGTCTTGTCAGTGATTGCACTGATTACGGCTTCAGGATCCATCTGCATATTGCTACCGGGACGGACAGGCACCAGCCTCGCACCACTACATGAGAAAGTCGCTGGATATGTTGAATAATATGGCTCGACAAGTATCACTTCGTCGCCATGCTCGAGAACACATTGGGATACCGCAAACAGGGCATTTTGCGCTCCTGAAAAGACCGCACACTGATCTTCGTTGACACGCTGTCCCGTCAACTCGGAATGCCGCACAGCAATTGCCTTGCGAAGATCGAACTCTCCCTGGACCGGGGTGTAGTGATGGCGGCCTGACCGCAAGCTCTGAATCGCTTGTTCAACAATCCTGCCATCGGTCAGTTGATCCGATTCCTGCCCGACAGACAGCATGATGATGTCTTCACCGGACTGGAATCTGGCAAGAGCTTCGTAATGAATTTCCCAGGAATCGGTGCTTTTTCCTGCAATGCGACTGGTCAGCCCTGAAAATCTCATTGTCACACCTCGAACGATTCGGACAAACGATCGGCTTCATTGAGTGAATACCGATCCTAGTATGGGAAATGAATCTTGGTTCACCGAAAGCCTGAAGATGTTGATACTGCGGAACCTCCGATGATTCCAGCTGCCAAGCCAGCTGTTGACTGAATCCACAGCATGGAAGTTATATCCCTGTTTTGGCGATATTGGCTGACATTCTCGAAATCAGCCACAAATATCGACAGCCCTGCCACGAAAAAACCGATGGTAGCATGAATCAACTTTCCGAAAAAAATATATATAGGGTACAATTCGGTTAATGGAGACTGAATCGGAGATACATGTGACATGAACTCTCGGATTAATAGTCTGCCCTCGCGCCCTGGGTTTGCCGGGACCGACCAGAACCCAATGCCAGAGCCATATACCGTTCCCATGACCGTACGAAACAGGATTCAGAACGGCTGAAGAGCCGCTTCGTAACCAGCAGGATCACCCTTGACCATGAACTTGGTTCTCCCCCCAAAACAGTACCATCAACTCATCGATACGGCACCAATGCCTATTAGCCGTCCCATGACAGGATAACATGACATGTTTTTTGGCTTTGCATTTCGAACTGCGCTGGTTCTGATACCTATTCTGGTTGTCGGCATTACCATCACCAGTGCCCTTAGCCTCCATAAATTCAGCCAGACATTCTCGACACTCATAAATTCGGGATTTGAATTCGTAACCGGAGAGGTCAGAAACGGCATCCAGGTCCAACTGGACCTCGGGCTGCTTCTGAAAAATCTGGAAATCGCCCAGACGCTGGAAGAATATCAGATTTCAGATAACCAGATTCTCTCCATCGAGGTTTTTGATAACCATGGCGTGGTCCTGCATAGCTCGGATTCGAGCTCCGTATCCGATCTGGTCCCGGAGGAGTGGGTCAATAGCTGGAGACTGAATTCCACAAACTCCTCCTGGGCACTTCAGGAAAGAAATGCCGGGGTCGTGGGCGTACCGATCAAGAATAACCTGGGACAGGATGTCGGTGCAGTAGTGCTTCGATATTCCCGCAATTTGCTGGATCAGAACATATGGAATCAGACCCGGCACCTGATTACCGTCAACTCAATTGCAGCCCTGATCACAATTCTTGTAGCATTCTTCAGCGCCATGTTCATTCTCAGTCGGCTATGCAGTGAGTACAGATCAATGGGAAAAATCATGGATATCGTAAGAACCAACAAGAAAACGGACACCGAGGAAGTACAACAGGACAAGAACATACGGACTCCGGTTTTTCATCAGTTCATATCCATGGTTCTAGCCACAAACAGGGAAATGGACCTGACGATTATGAAAGCCCGGTCTCTGGATGAGGGCAAGGAAAATTGATCCAGAATAGCGAAACAGCCAGAGCCATCAACCAGGACAGGTCGCCAGCACCGACTCCACAAAAGGGATTTTATATTCGCCTTCTGCTACTCGGAAGTGCGATCATGCTGCTCAGTCAGGTCATAATCTCATGGTTCGCCCTAGATCGATTTGAGCAGGCATTGATCCCGCAGTTGAATCAAAAAGCCGTTGCCGTAGGCACGGCACTGGGATCACAAATCACCTATGCCAGCCAGGAACTCGGTATTCCGATCAATGAACTGATCGGTGTCAACGACTTCTTTCAATCCACCCTTGACTCAAACCCTGATCTGCAGTACCTGGCTATTGTAGACCTTAACGAAGGAGTGCTGTTCCAGTACAATACTCCGCAGGGCGTCATCAATTCACTGATGGGGGAAATGCAGAAACAACCGTATGGGAGCCAGGGTTCGCATTTTACGGAAGAAATTGCCGAATACCTGGACAGTCGCTTCCCAATCTATGTCAATGGCAATCCGGTTGCCGACCTGCATGTAGGGGTCAGTACGGAAAATATACGCCGGCAGCTTTTCACTATCGTATTCGAGATTATTGCAGTCATAATGGTTTCAATGGTGGTAACCATTGAAATTCTGAACCTGTTCATGAGCCGTAACATCCTGGCTCCAACGGCACATATCCACAGGGTTTTCGAATCCGGCTCCAGAGGAAAATTCACGTCCCGACTGGCGATGCGTGTCCGCAATGAATTCGGGATCATGGTCTCCAGTCTTAACCGTCTTCTCTATGAACTGGAACAACGATATCAGGATTTTCATTTTGAATTGCGTGAATTGAGGGATGCACAGATTGATCCCAGAATCAGCCAGAAAATCTCGATCATCATTGACCAGACAAACAACCGCTTCGGGTTTTCTGACCGGTTTTCCATACTGGAGAAAACAGCTACGCAAATTCGCATGCCGTTTTTTCTGTTCATTTTCTCGGAAGAGATGTCGAGATCCTTCTTCCCGCTGTTCGTGGTCGGGTTTATTCCACCCAATCCCGCCCTTTCTTACGAATTGATGATATCCATGCCCATTACCCTGTTCATGGTTGCAACCTTTCTGGCGACACTGGTTGCAGGCAAATGGACCTGCCGAGTGGGCTGCTCGCGGCTGTTCATTCTTGGTATCGCTTTTGCATTCGTTGGATATTGTGGAACCTTTCTGGCCGACAGCTATGCCGAGCTGATTCTCTGGCGGTGCTTGAATGGGGTAGGTTACGGGCTTATTTTTAACGCCTGCGAGACCTGGATTGCATTACATTCCAAGGAGTCCAATCGTGGTCATGGAGCATCCGCATATGTTGGAGCAATTTTCGCAGGGTATATTTGCGGGCCGTCCCTGGGGGGCATGCTGGCAGAATATGTGGGACAGGATACCACCTTCCTGATATCAGCCGGCCTGGCTATCGTTTCGGGATTTGCGGCTTACCGATTGCTGGCTTCCGATCCCCCTTTCCATCAGGATCTATCCCCCAGTCTGACAGGATTGGAGCCTTGGAAGGTGCTGTTTGGAAACTCCCGTTTTGTCAGTATCGTATTTACTGCGATTGCGACCAGGACCACGCTCTCTGCATTTCTGTTTTTCCTGATACCCCTGTATCTCAACGAACTCGGTCACACCACCATCGAAATCGGACAGATGATGATGCTCTATGGCGGGATTATCGTAATTGGCACGCCCGGGATATCGAGACTCTGCGACCGAATCAGGCGTTACTTTCCAGCAACTGTTGCCGGAGCCATAATCAGTGGGGTAGGGTTGCTGTTCGTCCTGACGAGTGGGCTAATCGGAGAATCAAGAGCAGTGCTCGTCTCGATTGTTGCAGTCGGACTTGGACATTGCCTGATCCTGGCGCCACAATACGCCATCATGCAGAAAATCGTCTACGAACACCGTGAACAAATCGAACGATCAGTTTCCATCAGTATCTATCGGTTTGTTGATCGGATTGGCCTAATTATCGGGCCGATACTGGCCGCCCTGTTGATTCAGACAACATCCTATACAAATGCGATTGCGGCCATCGGGCTGATTGTGCTGGTTGCCATGGCCTTTTCGGTGACATTCGCCAACAGGCAGCGTAGTCCAGTCAAGTCAGCCGTAAAGGCATGAGAATCATGAAGTACCTGCACCATATCCTGCTCACCCTGCTACTGGGTCCACTGCTTGTGCCTCTTGCCGTCAATGCACAGTCCGAACAGGAACCATTCGAGATATTTGCAGTACTCTGGCGTGGCGAGACAGCTGTTGAAGAAGGATTCCGGGATTACCTTGATCAGAACAATATCCCCTATAACATGACCATTCGCAGCCTCAACCTGAATCGGGACAATGCCCCTGCACTGGTTGAGGAAATCCGGTTCACAAAACCGGACCTGGTTTATACCTGGGGCACCGGATCAACACTTGGCATTGTCGGAAGTCACGATTCCGATACCCCCGAAAAGTACATCCGTGATATCCCAACCATATTCGTGCTGGTCGCCTATCCCAAAATGGCAGGGATTGTCGAATCTTATGAAAGCACGGGGCGCGCTGTTTCAGGCGTAGTGTTTCTAACGCCACTTGATGCACAGATGAATGCAATCCGGGCCTATCGACCATTCAGGAAACTGGCCTCGATCTACGACAGCACTTCCAGCAATGTGCGAATCAATGTTGAACTTCTCAAGGAGGCCGTGCCAAATGGCGGTATGGAATTTGTTCCAATCCCCATTGATCTCGATGAAAATGGAAAATCAGACCCAAACTCGCTGCAGCGGCTAGTCCGCGAAGCAAAGTCCCAGGGAGTGGATGTACTGTATATTGGCCCGGACTCGTTTTTTGCCCGACATGGTGACTTGTTCAACAAAATCGCAATTGAGGAGGGCATGCCAACCTTTGCTTCCACCGAATTCCCGGTCAAGCAGTCACATAGCCTGTTTGGTTTGATCTCGGATTACTATACTGTTGGCAAATTGGCCGGCCTTCAGGCTGAAAAAATTCTGGTTGAAGGCATTCCCCCAGAGAACCTTCCGCTCGCCCAGCTGGAACGCCATAAATTGTGGATCAATGTGGATGTAGCGCGCGCGCTGAATTTATATCCTCCAATGAACATGGTCTCAATCGCCGATTTCAACGATAGCGGTTATGAATAAGCGGTTGTTCTACCCGAATCGGGTGATTTAATCATGTTGCTCCGTACGAGAATAAGCTTCATCGTAACCCTGACTATCGCCTTTATCTGCGCGAGTATCATTTTTGTCGGGCTGGAGCGGGAACGATTAATCAAGAATCAGTACGCACATGAGTCCGCCAACGACCAGTCCTCGCTCTGGTCCAAGGTCTCGCTGGGTATCATTAAAGAAATGGAAGACAGTACATCACTGATTCTGGATAATACTGCCTTGATCAGGGCGGTTGAAGCGCAGGATTCCATGCGCATTCAGGAATTGGGACGAGAGGTCGCTACTTCATTAACCCGCACTCCAACTGTCGATCGCCTGGATATTGTTTATTCGGATGGTTCGATTGCCTTTTCATCATTGCCCAGTGTATTTCAAAGGGCACCAATCTCGCCCGCCATAGCTGCGGCCTTCATCCGGGACGGTTCGATCGCAACCGGGGTTGGCAATGACACGAACCAAAATACCTATCTAGCCTATGGATTTCCAATCGGGACTGACGGTAATCGACCTGTTGGCATGGCCATTCTTTCAATCGATATTCTGACAGCGATCACCGAAATGGAAAACATCACCGATTCCCTGGTGATTCTTGTCAATCGGCGGGGACGCCTGATTTCGGCGACGGACGGCAGTCTATGGAGGGGCCTGTACAACCAGATTGATCTGGACGATCTGAAAACGGTCCAGAACGCCAACATTGATGACCGGTACTTCTCAATTACCGTACTGGAACAGAAGGCCGAGCTGTCCGGACTGATCGGCCGCATCATTTTCGCCAAGGACATTTCACAGCTGATTTCCAGCCAGCAAGCGATCAGTCGACCGTCTGCCATTTTCATTTCCTGCCTGATTATGCTATTTCTGGCTGGTTTGTACATATACATGTCGCGGGCCTTTGCTCCGCTTTCCGAAAGCGTCAACGTGCTTGATTCCCTTTCCAAGGGAGACTTGCAGGCACAGACCGAGGAAACCGATACTGACAATGAAATAGGAAAGATATCGGAAGCCATCAATGTGTTTCGAGACAACCTACTGGCACTCAACCGATACAGGAGACTCCGTGAACGGCAACAGGCCCGGCAGAAGCGTTTCATCATTAAGGAAATGACCAGTCTCTCGGACACCCTTGAAGGTGATGAGCGAGAGGAGATCATTGAACAGCTTGAAAAAATCCGGACCATTGTCCATGAAAGTCCGGAGGATACGGACCAGCATGAGCAAATCATCCGAAAAATCAAGAATACGGATGATCAGGATACCCAGAAAGGGCCAGACAGTCTGGCCATGATGGCACTCGCTTTTCAGCATATGTCGGGACGCGTGCAGGATGCAATGCACACCAAGGAAGAACTGTCATCTATCCAGAAAGAGCTGGATATTGCAACCCGGGTACAGCAGTCCCTGGTACCGGAAAATCTCGACATTTCAAGACATTTCAATGCAACAGGCTTTATGACACCGGCCAAGGAAGTGGGCGGGGACTTCTATGACATGTTCCGGCTTGATGAACATCGAATCGGGGTTGCAATTGCTGATGTATCGGGTAAAGGGGTTCCTGCAGCACTGTTTATGGTAATGGCCAGAACGCTACTTCGAAGCAAGGTGTTTCATATCGACTCACCGGCAACCGTACTCGAGCACATGAACGATTATCTCGAACAGAACAATAACGAACAATTGTTTGTCACCCTGTTCTACGGCATACTCGATGAAAAGCAGGGCACCTTGACCTATTCAACGGGCGGACACAACCCACCGATTGTCTCGGATAACAATGGAACGCGGGTACTGGAACAGACTGAAGGTGCTGTTCTGGCCTTGATCAATGATATTGTGTTCAAGGAAAAGTGTGTTGCTCTTGAAGATAATTCTCGTATCGTGTTTATGACTGACGGGGTTCCGGAATCCTTTAACAAGAACGGTGAGGCATATGGAGATGACAGGACTCTCCAGACCATAGAAAACCTGGAGCCCGGACAAACACCGGAAGAAGATATGAAACAGTTAATCGATAGTGTAGAATCTTTTGTTGAGGAAGCGCCTCAATTTGATGATATTACCTGCGTCATCCTCCACTACAAGAAAGATAGACATGAATTGACTGGTAATCGTGATGACTGAAGAAAATAAACTGAGTTTCACCATCAAGAATGAATTATCTGAAATACCGCGTATAGCCGAGGTAATCGCGCAACACGGGCAAAACGTCAATTGGCCATCCATGTGGATATCGAACGCTAATCTGGTGCTTGACGAATTAATCTCCAATACCGTTTCATACGGCAATCTGAATAGTTCGGAAGCAACAATCCAGATCGACCTGATTGCCGAAAAAAATCAGTTGATGATTGTCATGGAAGATGACGGCATAGAGTTCAATCCTTTTGAAGAGGCCATTGAACCCGATCTGGAAGCGGATATTGGAGACCGCCTGATTGGTGGGTTGGGAGTCTATTTTGTAAAGATCCTCACCAGTGATTATTCCTATGAGCGAGTTGACAACGTCAATCGAATTCGACTTGTGCTGGAAGCCACTGAAGAGTGAAGCGACTTGTGCATGGCCTTGAGCGAGATATAGGGTTGGGACGGTATTCTGTACGAATTGCTGATGCGGCCTTACGAGAATGGTTTAGACAATCCAACAAGCCTAAACTCGGCAAGCTGACATGGGATGATTATCATGTCATGCTCAATACGATAACGCAGAGTTTTGAGCATATGCCCGAAAAGATGAACTTTCGGTATCTCCACCCGGTTCGACTGCAGGATCCTGAACTAGGTCGGGGCAAGCCCTATAGTGTCCCCGTTTCCTATTCCGACACGCAAAATGGAGCTGAACCTGTCATTGCCATTGGCGGGTTAATCAACACCAAGCATCGTTTC
This sequence comes from Gammaproteobacteria bacterium, assembly GCA_022822625.1. GTDB lineage: Bacteria > Pseudomonadota > Gammaproteobacteria > Arenicellales > Poriferihabitantaceae > Poriferihabitans. The sequence continues at coordinate 13,241 of JAJEAV010000034.1, forward strand.
GACTTTCTAGCCAATGATATCCATCAGGATCTGCGAATCATTGCCCTGGACCTGTGTGGTCGGGGGGGTAGCGGCTGGCTGGCTGAACAAACGGATTATTCGATCAATACGCATGTTGAGCTATTGCGACAATTCATGGACCACCTTGAATTGCCGTCCTGCACCTTGCTCGGTTCCTCCCTTGGTGGTTCGATTGCCATCCGGTTTGCCGGTCATTTTCCGACTCGGGTCAAACAGATTATCCTGAATGACAGCGGCCCCTATATTTCAAGGGTAAGAAGGCGCCAGCGCTCAATTACGATTGCCCGGCATTATGCCTTTACGACCCCGGAGGAAATGTTCAGAAAAACCGCCATTTCCATGAAGCATTCAGGGACAGCTCCGGATGCGTGCCTGTTCTATAACCAGCATTACAAGACGCGTTGGTCTGAAGAGGAGAGTGGCCGAATCTACCGTCACGACATTCGGGCGATGCTGGCCTATCGAGCCGCAGCGACCCAGAACCTTGATCAATGGGAGTATTGGGATCAGATAAAGTGTCCGGTTCTGCTATTGCATGGACTTTCAAGTAATACACTGTCAAACAAGACCATTACTCGTATGCGAATCAACCCGTTGTTATCAGTGATTCATATTCATGGGGCCGGTCATACACCAAGCTTGAGTGATGGAGAACTGAATCAGTGGATAGCAGACTGGGTGCGGGACGACAAGCCCTATGAGACAGATCGGTACTATCATAACCCGGAACACTACGAAAGCATATTCTATAATGCCTGAAGGATATCCAGGTCGAACCTGCTTGTCGAACAAGCACTTTTACCTGTCGGCAAATGTGAGGTATCGGTAATAGAGGGGCATTATTCTCCCGGATTTTCATCAATGACCAATCCGGGAATGATTCCTGAATGAGCACAACACTAATGCAGGTTGTGTCAGACAACACAAGTTAAGGTTCCATGGATACTGCCCAATTTGAACCCGCTCCGTGCGGATTTTATTTTGCTCGCCATGGCGAATCCACATACAACCGGCAGGGTATCACCTCCGGTGGTGACTGCAATCCGGGACTGACACGATTCGGTATCGGGCAGGCCAAAGGCATCGCCAGGACTCTTGGGGACTGTGAGGTATTACCGGGCATGATAATTACTTCACCATCAATGCGCAATGTCGAGACCGCACGGATTATCTCTCAGGCGCTTGATCTGGATGTACGTATCGAAAGCACACTGATGGAACGGTTTCTGGGCGAATGGAATGGACAATCACGCGAACTCACCGCTTCCTTGCTGAAACAGGGAGTCATGCCTCCAAACGGTGAGAACGCTCAACATTTCAGCAAGCGGATACTCGATGCATTTCAGTTGTTGTCGAGGTTTTTCGATCGGTGGCCATTGATTATCGGCAGTCGCGGTTCCTCACGAATTCTACTTCAGGAATTAGCAGGGAGCACGCAGGCCTATCTGGACAATGGTGAAATTGTGCTGGTTCAAATGTCTACGCCTATGGAATTTCACAACCTGGACCTGCACAGACTTTAATCGAATTCACGACAATTCCGGATAGTCCGACTGCCTATCCACAGTGAGGTTCTGGTTCATTGAACAATTGTGCGAAAAGCCAGCCACAAATAGGATGGAAAGAGATTGGTCCAAACCTCCTTTAGTCCAAAAGGGACTGTTCTAAAGAGGATGATACAAGGCTGGCAGTCAAAATTCTCCGGGGAAACATGGAATGCAATCGGACAGTTTATTTGCTCCCGACTCTGTAAAAGTTCAGTTTATCGTTTCCCTATATACATCTCAAATGGGTTCTGGGAGTGCATCATGACTGTCCGAAGGGAACAGCAAGCTGTCACACGACTCTTGGCGCCCCGCTCCTGTGCGCAACTGCTGTACCTAACCGGACTTTCGAAATTATGGGGATGTTCACATAATCCGTATTGTGAAGCATGTAGCTCTGTTATGTTCTAGACCGAAGAATGAAAACCGGCATCAAGAGTCGAGACAGCCTGCGAACGAGTCAGCCAGACGCTGCATGATCATGAACCAGGCATCAGGTCCTTGATCCAGGCCGGCACCAAGCGGATCCAGAACACCCGTTCTCGCATTCGTTTGCTCAATCACGGTTTCAACCAAGTCAGGCTTGAATTGTGGTTCAGAGAATACGCATACCACATTGTGTTCGGTGATGGCTTCCCTGAGTGCCGATAATCGCTTGGCACTGGGCAGACGGGTTGGCTCAACAGTGAACGAACCAAACGATTCCAGTTCAAACGCATCTTCAAAATATCGATAGGCGTCATGGAACACGATAAACCGACTCTTCCGCACCGAAGAGAGCTGTTCCCGGATTGATGCTTCGGTTTCATTGATTCGCTTGATTGTTGCATTGGCATTGTTGCGGTAAGCATCGGCATGCTCCGGACTCAGGGTGGAGAGTTCATCTGCCACAACTTCAACGATCCGACGGGCATTGCCCGGATCAAGCCAGATGTGTGGATCGAATTCTCCATGGTCATGGTCATCATGGTTGTCTTCATGCCCGTGCTCATCGTGTTCTTTCGCGGCATGTTCGTGTTCGTGCTCATCTGAATCGTGAGCATGGTCATGATCATGATGTGCTTCAGAGTGATGTTCATCTTCATGTTCCGGATGCTCATGGTGTCCCTCTTCGATTCCCCAGATACCGCCTTCACGAAAGGCAACCCTGTGGATTTCCGAAGCCTCTTCCAAGGTCATTACGACAGCATCAGTACTCAGGTTCTCAACAGCCCGTGCCATGAAATTCTCCATGTACTTTCCAACCCAAATCACCAAATCTGCATCTTGCAGTGCCCTGGCCTGAGACGGTCGCATTTGATAGGAGTGAGGGGATGCATTCGCCTGTAGCAACAATTGCGGTGTTCCCGTGTTGCCCGTGACTCCGGCAACCAGGGAATGAATGGGTTTGATGCTGACGACAATGGATGTTGACTGGTCAGCCCACAACGTATTGACCAAGGGAATCATCATTAGCAGGAGAAGGGTGGACTGTTTCAAATATTTCATGGTTCAGGTAGTTTTGTTTTTTTCGAAATGGTGGAATCATTAGGCATTGCCTTTCGAATCCGTCGACCCAGAAGCCATGCGGATTTTACGGTAATACCCAGTTTTTGATGAAGCTGGACAGCACTGATTTTCCTGTTGCTGGTACACAACAGGAAAATGGCACGCAACCATAAATGAAGTTCAATATGGCTTGACTCGAACATCGTGCCAATACGAACAGTAAACTGTTTCCCGCAATCCCTGCACTTCTTCAGGCCATGACGGATTTTGCCCTCGGGGCATTTCTTTGACGGCTTCGTGCGAACACCCTGCAAGGCGTAGGCATTATCCGTAACACCACAATTCGGGCAAACCGGGCCGGAAGGCCAAATTATGTCTTCCAGGTAGGAAAATGCTGCATTTTCATCCTGCATATATTTGGCGTTCAATTGAGACATTGTGAAATCTTTTTCATTTATACTGGTGTTTTCCATAAATCATTTTGGTTTGTCAAGTATAATAATATTGATTGTTAAGAGCAAATGGAACTGTCCGTTTGGTAGCACTGTTGGACATACCGCCATATTCAGCCACCGTAATCCATTTGACAGGCTGTGAGGCTGTGAACCCGTACCCTCTATCCGCCGCGAATCATGTTCAGGCAAGTCAACGAAATCAACTATGTCAATCATCAATAATGCCTATGCACAGCCTTCGGATGATGTAGACCAACGCGAACTACTGGTTGAAGCCAGATCCGTGAGTTATCGGATCGAAAATCGCCAGATTCTCGACTCTGTTGACATTTCGGTTCACCGGGGCGAGATAGTGACCCTGATCGGTACCAACGGTGCTGGTAAATCGACTCTCATTCGAGTTCTGCTTCAGTTGATCAAGCCCGATCAGGGCAAAGTTACCCAGTGCCCGGGTTTGCGGGTTGGTTATTCACCCCAGCATGTTCATCGTGACCCGATACTCCCACTGACAGTCAGGCATTTCCTGGCTTTGGGAGAATCAGCCTCTCTTGAACGGATCCGGGAACTGCTCGAAGAAGTAGGGGTTGGGAACATACTTGACTACCCCATAACCGGGATTTCGGGGGGTGAGCTGCATCGGGTCATGCTGGCTCGGGCGCTACTCCGCAAACCTGACCTGCTCGTTCTTGATGAGCCAATGGCCGGCGTTGATGCTGCCAGTCAAAGCGAGCTTTACAATCTGATCGGAGATATCCGAGATCGATATGATTGTGGAATATTGCTGGTCTCGCATGATCTGTATATGGTCATGGCTGATACCAATACAGTGGTGTGTCTGAATCATCATGTCTGCTGTACCGGTCATCCACAAAACGTGGTCACACATCCGGGTTTTATTTCGGTTTTTGGTCAGGACTTGTCGGATACCCTCGCAATCTACTCGCACAGCCACGATCATGACCATTCAACCCACCACCATGAGTCAGAAATCTGACAGGCCCTTATAGTGGAAGATTTTTTTCTGCGCGCAATTCTCGGCGGCCTCGGGTTTGCGATAGCAGCTGGCCCAGTTGGCTGCTTTGTTGTATGGCGACGCATGGCGTATCTGGGTGAAGCCATTGCGCATGCAATCCTGCTTGGCATTGCCCTGGGGTTCCTGCTGGAGATTCAGCCCGTAATCACTGTGCTCGTGACCTGTTTTCTCTTTGCATATATGCTTGCCGGAATCGAGCAGGACAGGATGATTTCCAACGATGCACTGCTTGGATCAATATCCCATCTTGCCCTGGCACTCGGTCTTGTAGCCCTGTCATTCATGGAACAGATACGCGTTGATCTCATCTCATTCCTGTTTGGCGATATTCTGGCCATCAGTTCATTCGAACTGGTAACCATCTATACCATAGCAGCAATCGCCTGTATGTTGGTCAAATGGCAATGGCGCAATCTATTGTCGATAACCGTGAATCAGGATCTGGCGGCGGTCGAAGGAGTACCAGTGGAGAAAACCCGTTTGCTGCTGATTATGGTGCTCGCCATGGTAATTGCCATAGGTATGACAATTGTGGGCATACTGTTGGTGATTGCAATGGTGATTATCCCGGCTGCCGCTGCTCGGTGTCTCGCCAGAACCCCGGGACAGATGGTTGTCGTCGCTGCGATGATTGGCTGTCTTGCAGTGTTTTCGGGGTTGTATGGCTCTCTGACCTGGGATATTCCCGCTGGCCCTTCTATTATAGTGGTGGCCGGGGTGATATTTTTTCTGGTCAACCTGCTCCCTTTCAGGGGAAAGTAGCCAGACCTATTTCACAGGTGTATCACCTACCCTGTCATGGTCAACTGGGTTGTCCTGTTCCCGGTTATTGTACGATTTCGGCACAGGTAGATATCACGCAAATGGCAACGGCTATCTGAAGGGTCGTAAGTGGAAATCGAATCTGTGGATAGCAGGTGGAGCTACGTTCATTCTTGCTGCGGCTGTTTTTCTGCCCCGAATATCGGCACAGAATCGAGACAGCCAAAAGATTCAGAAGAATATCTCGGCACTCCACCTTTAGTGCCGGATAATGGGAATAAAACGGGACCTGAAAATCAGCCCGATTTGCTTATGCGGCCGAGAAGATTCGAAACGCCTCCGATAGTCTTTTAACTACAATACCTTAGAAGATTTTGCAAGCAGTTTTGTTACACAGTCTTTGGTGCGGAAATAGCATTCCTTCTCAAGCTCAGAGCAAATGGTCGGGTCGTCTCTATCTCATCTAAAAAGGTACCTCATCATCTAGGTCTGGTCCGCTATCGTTTTGCTGTTCTTGGTTTTCCGGTCCAGCAATCCCCCAACTTTCGACGACATCTGCCAATGGAAAAACTGTGTCTTTGGACCAATCCACATAAGGCGCGGCGGTAGCGCTCCAAGGTTCTTTTGAAGGCAATCGCACCTGGGCACGAGCAGGAACGTGAAAAGCACTCCCAAACAAAATAGCTTCTCCGGCTGCGAGAACTGTGACTTGATCCAGTAATCTCTGGGCCTGTTTGGGAATAATTCGCCGGAAGTGGTCAATGTCATCTGGGTTTTGAAGGCGATGTGAGAAGAAATTTGCACACTGGCTAATTATTGTCGGGCTAATTTCACTGGGTCTCTGGCTGGCTACGATAAGCGAGAGTCCGAACTTACGCCCCTCTTTTGCGACACGCTCGAACGATCTACGGGAAAGGCTTTCTCCACGGTCTTCATGGGTGCGAGGCGGTCTCGCATAGTTATGGGCTTCTTCCAGAATAAGAAGCCACGGATACTCGCTCCGAATATCTGGCTTTAGCATTTCCCGCGTTTCCAGAAACAAACGCCCTAGCAAAGCGCAGGCAAAAGGTAAAACCTCTGACGCCAACATTGACATATCAAGCACAGAAACCCGTGACGCAGATTTTTGACCGACACCTAGCTTATTCATCCATTCCTGAAATGAGTGGATATTCTGGTCTTCAAAACTGAAAAAAGACTGCCACCTGCGGTCATCAAGCCGAGTGCGCATTCTTAATTTAAGCGTCAGCAAATACTGATCAATTTTCTTGCTGCTATCCTGATCTGTGGAACGGTCTACCAGGTTTGGATCACGAAACTCATGAACTGGAACGAACCTAGGGGCATCTGCCGACTTAGCAAAATTCACACCTTCATTTTGTCGTTCTGATATATTCGCGAGTAACGTAGTCCTAATCTGTTCAAGGAAATCACGAACTTCTCTGTCATTGCCAACTCGCCGCCATTTGCAATCCCCATTCGGTGTCCAGTTTAGCTGTCGGTCAAATTCACCCCAGTCAATAATATCATCTGGCGCATATTGTTTCGCATGATTTATTGCGAGGTCAAAATTGCTCGCAGGCGTATTACCATCAAGCCAACTGATTGCTGAATCGATTTTGCCAATAGCGGTCTGAACTGGATCATAGGGACCTGCATCAGTCGGATTTGCCTTTGCGATTGCCCACCAGTCTTTCAATACAGGTTCCTGCGTCGCCTCAGATGCCTGAAGCCAATCGCAGATTTCCTCGCCATTCATCAACCAGGCGGGCAATCCAAACTCTTCTCCATTCAAGTAAAGTTTGTTCGGTTCTCTCTGATAGTTTGCTTGATCGTCGCTCAGAAATGCGTTTGCATACTCGCCGTTAATATCGAGAATAAAGATGTGGGGGTCCGCACCATTATCACGCTGCATTCTGTCATTCTCAAGAATGACTCGGACAAGACTTGCAACAGTGTATGACTTCCCCGAACCTGTATTTCCTACAACCGCCAATGGCCTCGAAAACATGTCATTAAAGGATGCCTTTATTTTTGTATTTTCGTCGCCCGTATGATGTCCAATCTCCAGTGGAAAATCGAAATCGCCTTCATTCCAGTCTTTTGGCTTATTTCTCAAAGGGGGATGTTCAAAAATCCAGGAAAGGACTTCGGGGTTGGCAACCTCAGCAGGGGTATCAAGAGTCGGAAGAATAGTTATGCCCGCATCAAACTTCCATTCTCCTTGTCCAAATTGCTTGACAGTTCCAAGCAATTGAACCGCCGCAATCCTTCTAGGCTTTATCAACTCTAATGATAGTTCTTCATTTGTTGACGGATCATAGCTTTCTCTTGCTTCAAGATCGCTCAAAATTCCAATCGCATGGGTGCCGGCGCCTAGGTCGAAGGTCAAAAAAGAATTGATTGCGACCGCGCGTTGCACGCCATCAGGTGTAGCCCGGGATGAGGATTTTGCTTCAGTTGATAGTTCGACTTTCAAACGAAAACCGTTGACAGAGACAACATGGCCTATGACGCGTGGCTGCTCCATTAGGTGTCACCCGTTGGTCCACACGACGACGTATCCTCAACCTCTCTTATTTGTTCCTCAAACCTACGTAACTGTTTGAAATCCTCTAACCATTGCACATCGGGCATTACGTTTTGGGCAAAATCTGCAAACGTGGCATTCTGATATGTGCAATCCTGACCATCTTCAAGTCGCTCTGTAAGAACGAACGCCCTTTGGCCAAGATTTTGGTATCGGCTAATTCGTTCAATAATCTGGCTGTTTGGATTAGGTTCAACGACCAGCATCACAAGCGAGGGATTCATCAATGCGGTCTCTATGATGCGATTCACATGGTCATCGCCAAATCCATACCCAAGAACCAACAGGAATGTTTGCGGCTGGTTTAGGCGGGCATGAAACAGCCTGAATAAATGTGCATACGGTATACCAAGCGTCTGCATAAATTTTTGTGACGTCGGCAGGATGCCAAATGGCCCGATATGTTTATACTCATCAGATTGAAGTTTTGTCGCTTTTGTAGCGGGATCACTCGCGCGATATTCATTGGCAAAAGCTAAATCTTTATGTTGCGCCCGATAGATTCCACTATCATCAACATACCAATGCAACGAGCCGTGAAGCTTATAATACTGAACAAACTTATCGAACCGGCGGACCCGTCCCTCGGCAATGTCACCAGGATAGTAAATGTCCAACCCATAAACAGCCGGATCGAACCGCGCTGATGCCTTCCCTGAGAACCCGTCAAAATACTGGATTCCTAATTCTTCAAAAGCCTGCTCAAACAAAGTGTCGTAGTTGAGGGTGAATAAATGTGTGCGCCCAAGGTTTGTGTCACGCGCAATAAGTTTTGCCAAAAATGGGATATGACCCGATGAGCCGCCTGACGAGCCTCGCGACAACTCTCTTCGATCTAATTGAAGCGCGCATTCCGCGTAAATTGCCTTTTCAAGATATTTGCAAAGATTCTGCTCATCTTCTTTGCTTAAAGTTAGCGGCTTCAAACCTTCTTCTTCAGCATTCTCATCTTCGATGCGCCTTTTCCAAGCAATTGTATCTATTGGGGAGTTTTCCGAGCTTGCAAGGCCAGATGCGTTAAATATATAGCTAAGCCAATCTTCAAAATTACCTTGTCCGAAATCGTTAGACTTCTTCCATTCTATGATCGCTCTGGCACCATCGGATTGCTGACATTGTTCCACAGCATCTAGCACCAAACATTCAAGATTATTCTGCGCGGGTCCAGCCATGAGACGCCCACCTGTACCCACTGAACAACCGGCCGCCGTTAACACAACAACGCTCTCCATACGGAGCCAATCCGCTAACAGTGCTTGGATACGGCGCAGACCTTCTTCCTGATTTTTTCCCGCTAGTAAATCCTGGCTACCGCTCACAGAATCTGGGGAAAGAAGCTTGTAGTTGCTAAAATCGCTCACATCGCCACCTCGCTCACCAAGTCCATCAATTTGGCATAGTCTGTGACTACATCGTGTTTAACCTTCTCTGATAAAATTTTTTCATTTAGCTCGGTGAAGAACTTTCGCGCGCACTCAATTTTGGTTTTTTCTATTTCCCGCAACTTCATTGAGGACATAGATCCCTTTGTCTCTGCTACAAAATAGACGTGTCTAACGCTGCCATGCTTAAAAGAAATCGCCCAGTCGGGATTGTAATCGCCGACTGGTGTAGGAATAAGGAACCCTCCCGGCAGTTTTGCGTAGACAACGACCTCCGCACTAGTGTCGAGATCTTCCACGAAACGGCGCTCGACATCGGAATCTGTCACGCAATAGTCATAAACGTGATTATTGAGCTTACTGCTCGCACGAGAGAAATCTTGGCCTGTCTGAGCCGCCGTAAAAATATCGGTATCAAAACGATTCTGGACCTCATCGTAGGAGAGTTTCTCGATAATTACTGTCGCTTTCTGTTCGTTTATCAAACGTGATGCTTCGGCGATGAAGTGCTCCGGATTCATTCGGAACTGCCCAAATATCCCTGGCTCTATGCCAGACAATATCTCCGCTATCGTTTTACGTGTCAGATGGGCATTCTCAGCGATTTTACCTATAAGGTCATAAGTTACATCGGAATGGACAGTGCCACCCGTTTCCGTGGTGGTGTCAGTTAGTTTGAAGCTGTCACCCGTTTTCAATTGATCGTCAGTCACCGCTGCATTTTGCTCGCCAGTCTGCACGATATATTGAAGTGGTGTCACACGTAATTGGCTATCCAACGCGCTAATTGCTTTCTTAATCAACTCGCTTGATTCAAAGTCCACGCGATATACTGCTTTGCGGTTAATCCGGGACCAGAGTTCTTGAAATTCTTTTTTCTCAAAATTGTCGTTGAGTGGATTGGTTTTCGGTTTCCGCCCATCGTCAATTTTTGGCAATTTGCTGTCGTCGAAGACGCTATCTATCAGATCAACGATTTGATCGGTATAAGCTTTCAGCTCATCTGGAAGCTCAGCCAACTGACCAGAATCCTTGGCCGTGTGATAGGCATCCGTAATGCTGTCATCGTCGTCCGTGTAATCGTTCTTCAACAGATATCTGTATATCTGCTTCGCCATTTGGGGCGTAACTTCAATCGGACCCTCAGGCGTATCCAGCATCTTGCCCGTAAAATATTCCTCATTTGCTTTACGTGGTCGGGCAGATAATGTTTCGGAAATCTCCGTCTGCAAACCCTTTACAAAATCCCGATAGCTCTCACTTGCCACAACAGTCAGCACATTTATGTCATGCACAATAGCTGGAAGGTCCATGCGCTCACCGTTCTGGTCAACAGACAACCGCAGGCCTCGCCCGACCTCCTGACGACGAGAAATAGTATTGTCGCTATACTTCAACATGCACATGACAAAAACATTGGGATTGTCCCACCCTTCGCGCAAGGCTGAGTGAGAGAAAATAAAACGGACTTTGCGCTTGGAATTATCCTCTGCGCTTGATGACTCGCCGTGAAAAGCCAAAAGACTTTCCTTGTCCTTTAAGATTAAGTCATATGCATCCACATCATCAGAATGTCCGGCATTCTCTCCCTTTGTCTTCGCTTTCGGATCTTTCAGGCGCTTGGTCTTTTTATCAATCGCGAAGTAGCCTTTGTGGGTTTCTTCAGGGCTAATACCTGCCAAATATTTACGGTATGCTTCATTATCAATTGCAAGCTCGGTAAAATATTCATCTTTAAGCAAATTATACTCACGTTCAAAAATACGGGCATATTCGCCTTTCTCATCTTGCCTATCATAATCACGGTATTTCACCACCTCGTCGATGAAGAAGAGCGACAACACCTTAATACCTTGGGCAAAAAGCTGTTTTTCCTTGTCAAAGTGGGCCTTAATGGTTTCGCGGATTTGGATGCGGCGAATATCTTTTTCGTTCACGTCGCCAGTTGCTTCACCTGCCCGCAAAGTGATGCCATTGGTGAATTCTACCGTGTCATGATTATAGTCGATTTGGGAAATGACAAAATCATCGCGGTATTGATCCAGCTCACCTGATTTTATGAAGAGATTATCCTTAAACTCTAATCGCCTAATCTCACGCTTGATTTCGCCAGATTTCATTTTTACTTCCATCTCGACCCGTGCAACTGGAGCCTTCTTTGAGATGTCGATACCTTCGAGATAAAGATAAGCATTGGTACCAGCTAGGCCGCGCGTTTGTATGCCGCGTACCGCGATTTTCTTCACCAACTTCTGATTATAGGCGTCGAGCGCATCTAGGCGGTGAACCTTATTGTGTTGGCTGCGGTGTGTGGCTGAATAGCGCAAGATCATCAGCGGATTAAACTTTGGCAAGGCCTCAAGCGTTGCCTTACCTTCCATCTTTTGCGGTTCGTCAAGTATCAGGATAGGCCGGTTGCTGCTAATCACATCAATGGGGCGGCGTGACTGAAAGTCATCCAGCTTGTCATAGATACGGCGGTTATCAGCACCTTTGGAGTTAAACGCCTGAATGTTGATAATCATGACATTGATACCAGCATCCGACGAAAAGCCTTCCAGATCATGCAGTTTTTTTGAGTTATAAATGAAGAAGCGAGCTTTCTTGTGATAGCTTTCCGAAAAATGGTCCGCCGTTATCTTGAATGACTGATAAACCCCTTCACGGATTGCAATACTGGGCACCATGATGATAAACTTTGACCAGCCATAGCGCTTGTTCATTTCAAAAATGGATTTGATATAGCAATAGGTCTTGCCCGTGCCGGTTTCCATCTCGATATCAAGATTGATCAGCGCACCCGGCTTATAGCTTTTCGGTTTGGGCTTCAGCTTGCCCGATTTGTCCACCTCGTAATAATCATCAAGCGCTTTTGAAGCAGGCAGGTTTTGTCGTTTCTGCACTGCCTGAATATTGGCCTGCAACTGGACACTGGTTAGTTTGATATCCTCATTTTTGAACCCAGACTCATCAAGTGAAGCCTGTTTTGTCGTGCCGGGATCCATGCGATATGAAATACCGCTATGAAAAGGTTGCCCCGCAAAACAATCCACCGCCGCATCAACAGCATTGGTCTGATAATCCTGAACCTTAAACTTTAACTTCATGACTTACCCCAATCCGCCTTAAATTGACTTCACATCGGTTGCGGGGGATAGCTGGCGGAAAATCTGTTCAGCATTGATTTTCACAGCGTCAGAGACAAAGCCATTGTCACGGAACACGACGCGCATGGGCTGGTGGCTGGCAAGCTCTTTTACCAACTCCTCGGTCACATCCTTATCAAAGCAGGCGATCAAGTCATAAGATTCTTCATTGACGAAAAAGACGGACTTGCCCTGAATGTCACGCTTTTCAATCGGCAAGGTCAGGTCAACACCCCAGTCCAAAAGCACCTGAAACAGTAGGTCTTCGGGGTTATCACGGCCAGGCTTGATATTTTCAACACTGGCCAGCAGGTCTTTTTGATCAACAGCGCCCGGCGTGTAATACACATCTGCCATATTGCTGGTATCAATTTTCAGAACACGGAAACCAACGTCCTTATTCCAGTTTTCGTGACATTCACCTTCGAGAGTTTTTCTGCCGGCGCGGCGAATCCGTTCTTTGGTTATTTCAGCAATATTAGGATAACCAGCCGAATATGCATCTGATTTTTCATCAGTCTCTTCCGGCAACTGCACAGTTATGAATTGTCGATTTACACCATCGTTTTTGCTGATATTGAGTACTGAATGTGCAGTTGTTCCAGAACCTGCAAAGAAATCCATTACTATGTCATTAGGCTCAAATGCGACCTGCTCAATTAGCTTTTTAAGAAGAATTGTAGGTTTGGGAAAATCAAAGTATTTCCCACCCAACAAATCGCGCAGTTCCCTTGACCCGTTAAGAGTATACCCGACCTCCTCTCCCAAAACGGATGAGAAGCCCGTGAAATTATTTTTAAGTTCTGAGCGGAACTTCTTCTCGCGAGGCCTACCGTCATCCTTTTTAGGGAAAATAATTCTTTCATCAGCAATTTTCTCGGCCATAGGAGTTTTCGAATATCGCCAACCGCTGTCTGGCGGGCACATAAATTCTCGACCGGTCACCGGATCAGTAATGGGAAAATGCAAGTTAGGACGCTGAGATGCGCTGGCCAATCCCAGAATGCTATTACTCATCCAAGGCCCACGCGGATCACTATCCGGATTAGAATACTTAGTTGCATCAATCTCTTTACCGCGAAGGCTAAACTGTTCAATTGATCTAGCGTAAATAAGAATATATTCGTGATCTGTTGATGAGTTTGTCTTGTTTCTGCTGTCAATGATTTGACGCGATTTCCAAATTAAACTGCAAACGAAATTTTCTTGGCCGAATAACTCATCGCAAACGCCTTTAAGGTTTTTAAGCTCTTTGTCATCGATACTGATTAATAAAGCACCGTCAGGCCTCAACAAGTCTATTGAACGGCGAATCCTCGGATACAAAAAAGATAGCCAATCCGAGTGAAACCTACCATTTGAAGAAGTGTTTGCGACTAATTTATTACCCTCAATATCCTGTGAATTTGATTTCAGAAGGTAATTCTGATTATCCTCAGAAAAATCATCCTCGTACACGAAGTCATTGCCCGTGTTATAGGGCGGGTCGATATAGATCATCTTGACTTTGCCGAGGTAGGTCTCTCGAAGCAGTTTCAGTGCTTCCAAGTTATCGCCTTCGATAAACAGGTTTCTGGTTGTATCAAAATCTACGCTTTCCTCACGGCACGGGCGCAAAGTTTTGGCAATAGGCACATTGGCGGTCAGTAGTGCTTCGCTCTTGCCTGGCCAGTTGAGGTGATAGCGCTCTTGCGGGCCTTCAACGATATGGTCGCTTAATTCTTGTTTGAGCTGGTCAAAATCTACAGCCAGGTGCAGCTTGCCATTTTCACCTTCTGCTTCGGTCACACAGCCTGGGAACAGGTCACGAATCTTAGCGATATTCTCATCTGTCAAATTGGGGCTGTGCATTTTAAGTTTTTTCATTTTATTCTTTACCCTTCGACAAGACTTCAAATTTCCATCCAAAATAGCTGTATAAAAATTCGCCTCCGCCTTCGCGGTCGGTCAACTTTGCCCTGATACGGAACTTTGCCCCAACAGGATATTCCCATGAGAGTTTCTTGGAACATTCTACATGCAAATTTTCGGTGAATCCTTGGCCTACACATGGGCGGATATGAATTTTCCCATGCAGTCCGGTTATTTTTTCGGGTCGATAGCTCTCAACCTTGACCAGTTGATATGGTTCATTCAGTTTTGCCATCTATCCCCCCGCTTAACACTTCAAGCTCTTTTGTTACCCCTCGCAGCTCCGCATTTATCTCAACACGCTTGTTGAATTGCTTTTCACGTGTAAGGCGGGTCTTGATGCGTTCCGCCTCGCGTTGCTTTGCCCGGATCGCTTCTATACGTTCAACGCGTTTGGCAATGGACTCTTCCTTTCCGGATGTGGCGGGCACCAATGCACTTAAAAATTTTTCATAGAGCACACCAAGATTCAGGACTGAAGGAAGTGGTTGGCGTGCCCCATCACCTGCTTCCCAATCTGTCGCGAAATACTCGCTCACCACCCGTTTCGCACTATCAGCTTCGCTCGGGCGTTTATATGACGCTATTGCCTTCCGCTTACCCGCATATGTGAGTTCAAAAATGATTGGGAACGCTATCGCCTTGTCAATTGCTCGCAGAACATCTTCATCCAACTCCGCTCCCCGGAGCCTGATACGGAATATCTGTATCTCCGGAGTCGATTTTGTGGCGCCAAAATTGATAGTTTCAGGCGCAAGTTTATATTGCCAAACGATCTGATCAACTTGATCGACAAACAACTGCTTTAGCTTGGCCCCCGCTTTCGCGTGTTCGTAAATCTTGGTCTTGGGTAGCACTCTGCCGAACGAAGCGGCTTCCGGGTATTCGAAGAAAGCTGTCATGCATCGCCCCCCTCAATCACCAAGAAGGCAATCAGCTCGAAATCATCGAGGCCGGCAATCGTGTTCACAAGCGCCGTTGTACGGCCACCTGTGAACAAGCTGTCCAAATCTTTCTCTTCCTTTACATCAATCATTGACCGGATGGCGGAACTCAAAAGCTCCGATTGCTGACCCATCTTACGCCCATCATCGGTCCGCTCATTGAACAAACGGCATGGCTCCGGAACAGGTTCAGCGCGCCCTTTGCAACTCGTACGAACCAAATCGAGCAGACATTTTACTTCGGTGTGGTCAACGACAATCTCGCCATCATTGGAAATGTAAACCAGATAATAGGGATGCAATCGGTTTTGCTGATTGATATTCACGCTGTCATGAATGTTTCGTAGCGTGAAGATAGCACCCGGCGGGAGGCCAATATCATGGTCAGCAGGCACCACGGCATGCAGACCATTTGGCATATGCTTAAGGTCGCCATTTTCCTTCACGTAATTCAGAAGATCCATACGGAAGTCATTCAAACCAAGATCAGTGATAGAGATGCCGGTCTTCACGTCCTCAAGTTCAATCACTTCGTCCTGAAGGCGTTTCAATTGTTCTTTACGGTAAGCAATCTCGCTGCTTTTGGCAGTAAGAACATTGTCGTCTCCCGTAGCCGTCACGTCGGCAATCATCATCCGGTTTTCGACACGCTCTTTTAGATCTATGTATTCATCTAGCGTGATGTCCGGCCAGTAATTGACGAGCTGAACTTGATCGTTCGGCGAACCGATACGGTCAATCCGGCCAAAACGCTGAATTATCCTGACCGGATTCCAGTGGATGTCGTAGTTGATGAGATAGTCGCAATCCTGAAGATTCTGACCTTCGGATATGCAGTCAGTGCCGATGAGAATGTCGAGCTCGTTGTCGTCATCGGACATTATGAGGTGCTTTTCTTTCGCACGCGGTGAGAACAACGTCAGGATTGATTGGAAATCATAAGCTTTCTTCAGCGTCGTTTTTGGTGCGTCTGAACCTGTAACTATAGCCGTATGTAATGCTTTTCTATCGCGGAGATCGGCGGCGATATTGTTGTAGAGGTAGTTGGCCGTATCTGCGAAAGCGGTGAAGATCAGTACTTTCCGGTTATCACCGTTGATTGGGCTTTCGATCTTTTTCCGGATTTGGGTTTTTAAGTGCTGAAGCTTGGCGTCATCTTCTGGCCGGATCATATCCATTGAGGCAAGAAGCGCGTCGATAAGTTCAAGATCGGCTTTCAAATCATGCTGCCATGATTGAACATCCATATCCGCTAGGCTGATTTGAATTTTCTTACCCACGGTAAAGTCGCCAAGACCGCCTAAATCATCATCAGGATCGAAATCAGAGGCATTTGCCGTGTAGTCAGAAATTTCGATTGCGCCGCCTGAGCGTTCAAAATCAGCTATCGCATCCAGGGTTCCGGTAAGGTTCTCTTTAAGCGCACCTAAGGTAAGCCTGAATGCTTCGACAGAACTCTCCAGCCGCTTCAGGAGATTGGTAGTCATCAATGCTTGAAGGCTGCGTTCCCGGTCAACTTGCTTAAGCCGTCCCTTGCCGCCACCAACCTCGGTGTCATAGAGCGTTTCATATTTTGCAATGCGGCTAGGCAAAATGTAGCTCAGCGGCACATATACCGCGAGTTTCAGCATTGTTAGCTGCGCTACGATTTCGTTCAGACTCATAACATCTGTACGGGTAGTCAGCGGGCAATGAAATGAAAGTGGCTTTCTTCGTTCAGGGAACTTGCCGATATCGGAGGTATCATAGAAAGTTTCGATATGTTTACGCGAACGAGCGATTGTTACGCTATCCAAGAGCTCGAAGAAGTCGAAATCCAGCATCTTTAAGATGGCAGGAGCTGTTCTTTCTTCCGGTGGTAATTTGGACCAAACGTTGAATGCAGTCTGCGCCCGACGGAATATCTCTTCAACACTAGAAGTGGTCTTCAGCTTTTCGCTTAGAGCTTCAGATTCACCCTCATATGCGAGGGCAAGTTGGTTCCTCAGATCTGTGAACCTGTTATTCACAGGAGTCGCAGACAACATGAGAACTTTGGTCTTCACGCCTTCGCGTATGACCTGGTTCATGAGCTTCTGATATCGGGTTTCCTTATCCTTGTAGATATCATTGTTGCGGAAATTATGAGACTCGTCGATTACGACGAGATCGTAGTTTCCCCAATTTACCCGATTTAGAGGAATACCGAATGAGTCACCGCTTACGCGCGACAAATCCGTATGACATAGAACATCGTAATTAAAACGATCTTTGGCAAATAGATTGGTCTTGAGGTTACTGTTAAAATTTAACCAGTTATCAGCGAGCTTCTTGGGGCAAAGTAACAGAACGGCTCGGTTCCTGAGTTCATAGTATTTGATGACAGCAAGCGCAGTGAAGGTTTTCCCCAAGCCAACGCTATCCGCCAATATGCAGCCATTGTAAGTTTCTAGCTTATTTATGATTCCGGTGGCCGCGTCCCGCTGATAATTGAACAGTTTGTTCCATACGGCCGTGTCGAGATAACCTGTGTGGCCATTTGGAAGAACATCTTCATCTATCTCTTCAAGGAACTCGTTGAAAAGGTTGTATAAGATCAGGAAGTAAATCCTCTCTGGAGAGTTCTCCTGATAAACCGATTCTATATGCTCGCAAATCGCCTCAGTTACATCTTCCAGTTTGTCAGGGTCGGCCCAGATTTGATTAAAAAGGTCAAGATAGGTATTAGTATACGGAACGCCATCCAAACGATTGACGATATTTGATACAGCGTTTCCCTTTTGCAAACCAAGATCAACGGCTGTAAAGCCGTTCACAGGCATATAAGCAATCTGGTCGGAAATATTCTCAACACAAACAAACTGTTGCATAGGCGCTTGGGTTTTGTTTGAGCGAAATACTACCTTTTTGTGTATCCAATCAGCGCATTCCCTAGCAACCGCGCGCTGCGTCAACTTGTTGTGAAACTGTATCTCAAACTCTGATCCATACAGACTACGCTCGCGCTGAACTTTGGGAATGAAAAATTCTCTTCGTTCTTTCCTGAATTTATCGGTCGCACCTTCTGGAACAAAAGTCGGAGCTGTGAAGATAAACTCGAGACCATCAATCTTTTCTAACTCATTTTTTAAAGCCTCGAACGCATATATCGAAAAGCAAGAGGCTGCGATTTTGAGCTTCGACCCTTGATTTAGTTTGGAACGCAGGTCTTCTCCTAGCAAATTGTTTATGTTGTCAATAATTTGCATTCCTACACCCCATCAGTCGAGCTATTACGAGTGCTGGCGAGTTCTTCTGAGTCGCCAACGGAATGCTGACGACTCAGTTCATGCGCAAACAGCTTTGCGTGATACTCAGTCGTCATGTCTTTTCGCTCCCTTATCTATCCACTTATCAATGTCTGCCTGTCGAAAACGCCAACTTCCTCCCACTTTGAACCCTGGCAATTCACCTTCTGCCGCAAGGCGATAGGCCGTCTTCTCCGCGATATTGAGATACTCAGCGACTTCGCGGATCGTCATGATGTCGGTTGTCATGAATCACCCCTATAAAGGTCGTTGAGAAAATACGGGAAAATTGACCAAGCTACAAGTTTGAATTGTTTTACTGACTGCGTGAGTGTGCGTGTCCTGCTTTGTACACTGGCGACATCCACGAGCTTAAATACCCACAGATAGCCAATAATACCTGATTTGGGCATTTGGGCGCATCGCGGCAGGCCGCAACCGACCTTTTTTGCCCAAATCAATTATTATCGCACCTGTTTTCACGAATTAGGCCACTGGACAGGCCACCAATCCCGCCTCGACCGGAACCTGGCCACCAGCAAAAGCACCAAGGATTACGCCCGCGAGGAGCTTGTCGCGGAAATGGCAAGCGCCTTAATCTGCGCCGCGCAAAACATTCAGCCAACCCGTTAGGCAGACGGATTATATCGCCAAATGGCCGCAAGTGCTGCGCAATGACAAGCGGGCGATTTTCAAAGCGGCATCCCTTGCCAGCAAAGCCGCTGACTTCATTCTGGACTTTGAAAATAGCGCACCGGCCCAGCCCAAGCATTCGCGGCATGACGCGGGCATCGGAACCGACCGGCTAACCGTGTTGGCTAGGCCTCCATGCGAGCCAAAGCGCAACCCCAACGCCCAACAAAAATCTCGCGATCACGGCTTATTCGATGAAGTCAGCCGTTCGCAACTGGACCTTTGCGACCTCATTACCCAATCCATGAAGGAGACAGTAAAATGACCAAATCAACCGTAAAACCGAAACGCGATGTAAATACACAAAATCGAAGGCAATTTGAGGTTTCCGTGACCTACAGGGAAATAAACTCAGAAATTACAATGTCTTAGAAAGTTCGTTTTCTGAGTTTATGGTGTGGCTGAGAGCAATCGAACCCAACCCTTCATGAAAATCGGGGTAGATGTCTACCTTGTCAAGAATTCAATCTCCCAAATACGGGAGAGCGAGTTAATCGTTGGCGCTCAGGGCACTTGCCCGATTGTCATAGGTGGGAATGATTGCGCTAAATCCACTGATCGTGAATACATCCTTGACCGGACCTGAAACCGAGCACATCGAAAGTTTGCCCTTTTTTCCTTTCAGGTTTTTCGCCAGTAGCAGAACAACGCGCAATCCAGCACTGCTGATATAGTCAAGATCGTCCAGGTCAAGAATCACGACACTCGCGTCCTCAGGCAGCGAGTCCTGAATCTTGGACTGAAACTCTCCCGCATTGCTTCCGTCAATTCGTCCAGAAACCTTCAGTATGTAAGCATTCTGCTCTTGTTCCAATTCCAACATGATTGTTTTTTCTCTAAGATGTTCTCGTATTACGATGTTCAGGATTACCCTGCCGAAACCGAAAATTAAAATTATTTGAATTCTTCATTGTCCGGCATGATCATAAATTCCGGATAAGCCTCAATGCCCAACTCTACCAAATCCTGGCCCAGTTCTTCAACATTTTTCGAGACTCGACAACCCATGGCCTTCTCCAAAATCATCCACACAATATATGAACTGACAAATACAAATGCACCAACAGCCAGAATACCGATTAACTGAATCAGAATATCTGCACCGGATGCGATACAAGTTGCTATTGTACCCCAAATTCCGGCAAATAAATGTGCCGGTACTGCACCGACCACATCATCAATTTTCAACTTCTCCAGCGCACGTATACCCAGCGAACATACCAGTCCACCAATGCCACCGATCAGGATTGCCCAGCCATGCGCGATCATATCCGGCCCAGCCGTGATCGCAACAAGTCCACCAATCGCCCCGTTCAATACACTCATGAGATCAACCCGACCAAAGAGTGGACGGGAAACGATGAGTGCGACCAGTACACCCGCTGCTGCGGCCAGATTCGTGTTCACCAATATGATGCTCATGGCTATTACATCAATGGCACTGCCTAGTGCCAGCTGGGAACCTCCGTTAAAACCGAACCATCCCAACCACAAAATAAAAACCCCAAGTGTTACTACAGGAACATTGGAGGGCGGGGTGTATTTTACGGTACCATCTTCACGAAACTTGCCCGTTCTTGCTCCAACCACCAAGGCACCAGCCAAAGCCGCCCAACCACCTGTCGAGTGAACAATGGTTGATCCGGCGAAATCCTGAAACCCCATATTGCCCAACCAGCCACCTCCCCAGGTCCAAGCACCAACAACCGGATAGATAATGGCGGTCAGCACGACAATAAATAGAAAGAAGGCCCATAATTTCACTCGCTCAGCCAAGGCCCCGGACACAATTGATGCCGTTGTCGCCACAAATACCATCTGGAAAAACCAGTCGGACATCGTGGAATATCCGGTTTCCACAACAGTCTCTGCCAGCCCATCCTGCCCCCCCAACCACAGGGATTCTTCGGGAGTTGAACCATAAAACAGCGTAAAGGTGCCAATAAAGCCATTTACGTCAACATACATCAGGTTATAGCCAACCACGAAAAACATGATACTGGCTATCGAATAAAGCCCGATATTCTTGAGACAGATAACCGATGCATTGCGGGTACGTACGGACCCCGACTCAAGCATGGTAAAACCCGCACACATCCACATTACCAGGGCTCCCCAGATTAGGAACGAAAAGGTATTGAAGACAAATTGGGACTCTTTACCTACCTCTGCAAAGGCTATATTAGGAAGCAGGGCCATACCCGAGAGGGCAATAAACAAGAGACAGGTGTTTTTTCTGGATTTCATGAGTCTGTATATCTATATCAAGTCAGGTTTGGGTAAGTATTGATGTATCAAGCAAGTTCAGTAAGGTGCGATGAGCCCCAAATGAAAATATGCGAGAAATGTTTCGAACTTTTCAGGGCATTATAGCACTGAATTCTTGCATCTTGATAAAATATTTTTCTTCTCAGGAAAATTCCTGAAGATATCCGGGCCAGGAAGCCAGGATATCAAGACGAGTCATCAAGATAATCCAGAATAGCCACCCGGTCTCCGTCACACTTTGGAATGGCACCACGAGTATCGTAATCCGGGTAACCCGAAAACTTGACTGGATTTCCAGACATCCGAAACACCAGACCTTGTTCGCCCTCTGCCGTAACAATCATGTTTCTGGAAAGCACCTGAGGATCTTCGACCACTTCCTTGACGTTGTTAATCGGTCCGCATGGAATACCATTTTGGTTGAATAATTCTAGCCACTCAGACACCGGCTTTCCTTCGAGGGCATGCTCAAGTTCACGATATAGACTTTCATGGTGCTCGGTTCGATTGCTATTTGTGACATAGCGTTCATCCGTGATCAGGTCCTTTCGACCCAGTAGTTCACAAAGACGTGCAAACAGGCTGTCATTACCGACAGCCAGTACCAGATACTCGCCATGTTGCGTCTGCAAGCCGGAAAAGGGCGTGATTGATGGATGTCGCATTCCAATAGGACCGGGTATCTGGCCATCGGCAAAAAACCGTCCGATCGCATTTTCCAGAATTGCAACCTGGCAATCCAGCATGGCCACATCCACTTTTGTCCCACGCCCGGTGATTTCACGATCATACAGGGCCGCCAATACTCCCGAGAGGCCAAACAGTGCAGCCGTAATGTCTCCCAGGGAAGTACCTACCCGTACCGGGCTGTCTCCGGCATGTCCGGTCAGACTCATGATTCCGCCCATCGCCTGTGCTACAAGATCATAGGCCGGACGGTCCCGGTAGGGACCGGTATGGCCGAATCCCGAGACCGCGGCATAGATCAGCCGGGTGTTCTCTTCGCCAAGACGCTCCCAGCCAAAATCAAGTTTCTCCATGGTACCCGGTTTGTAGTTTTCGACCAGGACATCTGCCTTTTGCACCAGTTTCAGGAAAATCTCCCGGTCTTCCAGAGCCTTGAGGTCCAGGGCAATACTCTCCTTGCCTCGATTGATGCCTGCAAAATAAGCCGATTGTCCTTCGATAAACGGACCGAAATGGCGTGCATCATCACCCAGGTCGGGTCTTTCGACCTTGATCACCCTAGCCCCCATTTCAGCCAGCATCATGGTCAGGTAGGGGCCTGCCAGAACCCGGGTCAGGTCAACCACAACCACCCCCTGCAAAGGAGCTTCACGCACCGGGTTTTTCAAGGAGAATTCACCCATCTTCCAGTGCCTGTCGTACGCAAGACTGAAAGAACACCGTTCCAGGTTCACGCTCAGGGGACAGTATACCTCGATCATAATGACCAGCCTGCAAATTCTCCTGAACCCGAGTACAGATATCAATGTCTTCCTGCATGACCTGATTTGAGAATCGGACCGTCTCGGCCCGTTCCCTGTCATCAATTTCCGGACGAAACCAGAACCACCTATCGGTTCTGGATTGGCTGACCTCCAGTGGCTGAATACGCTCCACGTTGAAACTGCCTTCTCCAAAATGCATGAGCAGGCCGGGAAATTTATAGACCCAGTATCCAGGACTTCCATTCTCACGATCAACCACTTCAAATCCCACGTATTGTCCATCCTCATGGGGAGTGATTCGAATCTCCGGCATCAATGAACGACTCAAATCACGGTGTATCGTAGCCAGATGATACCCTTCAGCCGAATTGTCGCTGTAATTTTTCCAGTTCGCCGCGAATGTATTGGAAAGCCTGACATAAAACTCCATGTCTGCAATGACCGGGAATTGCCCTGTCAGATTGACGATTCCCCCCAACCACTCGTCTAGCCCCTGACACTTGGTATCCATACAGACAAAAATCAGGGAATTCCATGTTTCAACCCGGATCGGAAACAAACGGTATCCGGTCTTGTCCAAATCCCGGTCAAAACCGGGTGCATTCAGGAGTTGTCCGTCCAGATCATAACTCCACGCATGGTAGGGACAGGTAAAGCGCGTCAGCTTTCCAGTTGGCTTGATACATACAGGTGACGCCCGATGCCGGCAAACGTTCAGATAGCCCCGGAGCTGATGGGATTGATCTCGACAGAGCACAACCGATTGACCGGAAACATCCGAGGTCACATATTGACCGGGTGCGCCGAGTTCGGATTCGGGACAGATAAAGCACCAGTTGCGTCTGAATATCCGGTCTCTCTCCTTGCGAAAAATTTCGGGCTCAGAGTACCAGTCAGCGGGCAGTGATTCAATCAGGTTCGACACGTTCCAGCCTTGGATTGATCGGCAATAAGCTCCCTGACAAGTGTGACATGAAATTCGAGAGGTGCCATATAATGCCCAGACAAAACACGGAGGGCAATCGACAAGCCAAAATGCAAGTCAGAACCTGTGTGGCATTCTACATTGCGGATTCAAATTCATCATTCAGTTCTGGAACAGCGGCAAACAAATCCTCATTCCAGCCATAGTCCGAGACCTGAAAAATCGGTGCATCTTCATCAGTATTTATGGCTACGATAATCTTGGAGTCCTTCATTCCGGCCAGATGCTGGATTGCACCTGAAATACCCACCGCAACATACAAATCGGGTGCAACCACCTTGCCGGTTTGGCCGACCTGATAGTCATTCGGCACAAATCCGGCATCAACGGCTGCTCTCGATGCCCCTACTGCACCGCCCAGCCTGTCAGCCAGTTTCTCGAGCATTTCGAAATTCTTGCCGTCCTTCATGCCACGTCCACCAGAAATCACGACTTTCGCCGAAGTCAGTTCCGGGCGCTCGCTTGAACTCAGCATTTGCTCAATGAACTGAACATTCCGGTTCGTGCCGGTTGATTCAACATCCTCCACTGCAGCATTTCCACCCTCCGTTGATGCAGATTCAAACGATGTCGCGCGTATTGTAATCATCTTGATCGAATCGCTGGATTTCACGGTAGCCAGTGCATTGCCGGCATAGATGGGTCGTACGAAAGTGTCTGCATCTACAACATCGCTGATATCGGAAATGGCCTGAACATCGCAAAGCGCAGCCACATAAGGAATCAAGGCCTTGCCAAACGTGGTGGCCGCGGCCATGACATGGGTATAGTTTTTCGATAACGACTCAGCCAGACCGGCAAGATTTTCCGTGACATGGTTTTCGAAGTCCGCGTTTTCACAACGGAGAACCCTGGCTACACCAGAAACTCTGGACATTGATTCGGCGACCCCGGAGCAGTCATGCCCGGCGACCAGAACATCGACTTCACCGCCGATCTGCCGGGCTGCAGTTATGGTGTTGAGGGTCGCCGGGACCAATACACCCTTTTCGCATTCTGTAATAACGAGAACCCGCATCTAAATCACCTTCGCTTCATTCTTCAGTTTATCAACCAACTCGGATGCTCCTGAGACCATGACTCCTGCTTTTCGGGCAGGTGGTTCATGAACTTCGAGTATTTGTACACGAGGAGTTACATCAACCCCCAGGTCACCGGGAGTCAACTCTTCGACTGGCTTCCTTTTCGCCTGCATGATATTTGGCAGGGAAGCATATCGAGGCTCATTGAGCCGGAGGTCTGCGGTCATTACGGCCGGTGCAGTCAATTGCAGCTTCTCCAGACCCGAATCAATTTCCCGGACAATTTCAAATCCGACATCGTTGACGGCAATGCTCGATATATAGCTCCCCAGAGGCCAGCCCAGCAGTGCTGCCAGCATCTGACCAGTCTGGTTATTGTCATCATCAATGGACTGTTTGCCCAAAAGCACCAGACCTGCCGACTCCCTTTCTACGATCTGTTTGAGGATCTTTGCCAGGGCCAGAGGTTCTGGCGAGACATCACAAAGCACGTGTATACCTCGATCCGCTCCCATGGCGAGTCCATTTCGAATGGTCTCGACACATTTTGTCGGGCCGACCGAGGCAACAATAATCTCTTCAGCATTACCGGCTTCCTTTAGTCGCAATGCTTCTTCGACGGCAATCTCGCAAAACGGGTTAATTGCCATCTTGATGTTGGCTGTTTCGACTCCCGAGTGGTCATCTTTGACACGAACTCGAATATTCGCATCAATAACCCGTTTGACTGGCACAAGAATTTTCATAGTCAGAGCTGGATGGATATCAGTTAAAAGTAGATTAATATTAGGAGGAGCGGATTCTACATGAAACCGTAACAGGAATATACAACCCTGATCGAAAAACAGGAATCAGTAAAACAACAAATATTGAATAAAAACCTTGTTAAATTATATTGTTACTGGTGAAATAGCGTTTTCAGAACTTCACCCCGTGGGTGAACACCCTACCGCCCCAAAATCACGGGGTTCCATGAAGGAGCGAAGTGTCTGGAGGACGTGCGTAATCTTCGCAAGGAGTGGCCGCTTGTCGAACTGATGGGATTGCGGGTGTACCCTGTGCTGTCACGCTGGGCAACTGGCTATACCGGGTCAGCAGGCACAGGACATCGAGAAACGCCCTGCAGGACCGGGATCATGTGACCCTGGACATTGACGCCTCGGTGCTTAATGCGAAAAAGAAGACGCAAGACGTACCTGCAAGGCAAACAGGGATACATGCCGATGTTCGGATACATCGCCGAGACCCGTCAGGTCGTGCATCAGGAGATCTACAAGGGCTATGTGCCACCGGCCGCGAAGAACACAAAAACCTTTATTTAGGATTAGAACATCCTTGTATTTATGACATCATTATGATATAAATACAAGGATGATACCTCGTCAAGTATACGAAACTGTGCGGGAAAGACTCGACCTTTTCCCAGCTGTGGCTTTGCTTGGACCGCGTCAAGTCGGAAAAACAACCTTGGCAGAAATTATTGCCGAGGAACATTCCAGCATCTATCTTGACCTTGAAAAATTCGAAGACCTCGAAAAACTGTCCGATCCCGGCTATTTCCTGAATACGCATGAACACAAGTTAATCATCATGGACGAAATCCAGCGCATTCCAAACCTGTTTCCCATACTGCGTGGCATTATTGACAAGGGTCGCAAAAAAGGAATTCGAACCGGCAGATTCCTGTTACTGGGTTCAGCATCCGGGGACCTGCTCAGACAATCCGGAGAAACTCTGGCTGGTCGTATAGCTTATGTCGAAATGTCCCCGTTACATCTGCTTGAGACCGGCGGAAAGTCGGTCGAAATGCTTTGGATTCGGGGAGGATTCCCGGACAGCTTTCTCGCAAAAAGCAATCGGAAAAGCATCATCTGGCGAGATAGTTTTATTCTCACGTATCTTGAACGGGACCTTCCCCAGCTAGGAGCTCGAGTTCCAGTAACGACTTTGCGCCGCCTGTGGACGATGTTGTCACATCTTCAAGGTGAAACACTCAATATCGCTCGGATCGCTCGTGGCTTGGGACTTGACGTGCGGACAGTGAGCCAGTATCTCGACTTTCTGGTTGACCTGCTGTTGGTCAGGCTTCTGCCGCCCTATTACATAAATGTCGGCAAGCGTCTGGTGAAGTCTCCGAAAGTCTATGTGCGTGATAGCGGAATTCTCCATTCACTACTCGGCTTGGACGACCTGAACGCTGTTCTGGGACATCCAGTGGTCGGCGGTAGCTGGGAAGGTTTTGTCATTGAAACTCTGGTGTCTGCCGCTCCAGAGAGGGCAAATGCATGGTTTTACAGAACTGCCGCCGGTGCTGAAATCGATCTGGTAATGGAATTGCCGGGCGGTGAACTGTGGGCGATCGAAATCAAGCGCTCCTCGGCGCCGAAGATAGAAAAGGGGTTTCATCATGCTCTTCAGGATTTGTGCCCAGCCCGTGCATTTCTTGTAGGCGCCAATACTGACCGTTATCCGAAAACAAGCGAAATCGAAGTCATTGGTTTGGCCGACTTGACCAAGGCTCTCCATGAAGCAGCATGAAGTTCTCGTACTTGCTCGCCTATTATGTCGAATTGCATATGCATAAACAGCTTGCTTCCCTGCTATTTAGAGGACAGCGGAAATCTACTACCCGAGGCGAAACCTCAGTGGAGTGCCCGAAAAGTATCACGCCAGTCTAACCCCACACGATTTGGACTTCTTACCGATGCGCTGATCTGGTTACACCGATAATTCGTATCGAATACTGTCTCACATATCTACCATTACGACATCAGAAACAAGACAGTTCGCAAAAAGACCATAACTTCGTTCAAAACTCCACTATCTGCAGGTACACAACTATCCTTCACTATTTCGTTTTCTCGAGCAATTTCCTTAACTGACCAACTGACTTACTCGACTTTTTGCCTTTATGATTCTTTCATATCCCTAATCCTTAAATAGAGGTTTTTCCACCCGTTGCGGTCCGGGATTTGGGCGGCTGGGGTGTCGGAATGGTCGAGGGCTGCCCGGAAGGGCCGAATTCGGGGCACCAACGGGGTACATTTCCATGCCGGATCACGGTAGCGAAGCGTATTTCCGGTTTCGGGCCGGATTCCGGGCGAGCGGACCCGTTGCCGTTGTGGATGGGTTCGGAAGGTCGGAGAGGTCAGGACAGTCTGCAGTTCCGCAGGGTCCACAGGGTCTCGTCGAGCAGTGCCAGGTCGTCGGGCCGGACCTTCAGGATTCGTTGCTGGGCATGGTGGACGACCTGGCCGGCCATTGCATAGAGCCGGTGTCGGAAGGTGATGGCTCGCTTCCCGTACCATGCGGCAGGCAGCAGCAGGCGCATCAGGCAGAGCAGGTTGTAGGCAATGGCGCTCAGCATCAGGTATACCGCATTGGCCCGGAATCCGCAGTGTTGTCCAATGACAAATGAGCCTGAGCGAAAAGCGGTATTCGCTGTGATGTCCGAGGTTGATGGGCCGGTGAAAGGCGCTTGCGCGGGCACTGGGGGTCCGGATATTCAGTCGGACCTAGCGGTTTGCCCCAGCCCCGTGACGGCTCCCGGCTCTTCTTAAATGAGGAGAATCAGGACAGGCTGATCGAACTACCCCGTGGCCCACTCCGGATGACACCGCCATCCGCCGCAAAACTGAACCGGCCTGAAGGCAGGTGAACCTTTCTCCGTAATTTTTCGGGCATTTGGTGAACACCGGAAATCTTGAAATTCCGGACCGATGGAAACCGACAAGGCGAATGGACAAGACACTGAAATATCAAATTCATCGCTTATAATCCGAATCGATTCAAGCCCTTCTACCACCATCATTCATAACTCAACCAGTTCGTTCTGATTCACTTGTCGCCGATGACTGACTCCTATCTCAAATGCCTAGATACAGCAACTCTCGTTGCTGACAGATCCCGAGAGATCATTAGACAGGGATTTCGCAACCACCCTGAAATTGAAATCAAGCCGGACGGCTCGCCGGTCACCCCCGCCGATCTCGAAGTGGAAAACATCGCCCGGAACATGATTCTGAGAGATCATCCCGAGCATGAATTCTTTGGTGAGGAAACCGGGCATACCGGACATTCCAGTGAATGGTTATGGGTAATCGACCCAATTGATGGAACCCGAAGCTATGCCACGGGCAGACCCACTTTTGGAACCTTGATCGCACTGCTACATCAGGGTGTTCCGGTAATTGGCATTCTTGATCAACCCATCATGGCAGAGCGCTGGATCGGGGTTGCCGGTCGTAAAACAACCCTTAATGGCAGACCCTGCACCGCAAGCTCCGTTCAGGAAATTACCAGAACCCGCCTCTCCATTACCTCACCCGACATGTTCAACGATACGCAAAGGGTCAAGGTCGATGCCTTGACTGGACAGTGTGGTTTTCGCTCGTTCGGAGGTGACTGCTATAATTATGGCCTGCTTGCTTCGGGCCACTGTGAACTGGTCTGTGAGGCAAGCCTGAAACCTTACGATTACTGTGCCCTGATTCCGATTGTCGAAGGAGCAGGCGGTGCGATCAGCGACTGGCATGGAAACACGCTGGACATCAATTCGTGCGGTGAAGTTCTGGCTGCCGCCAACCCCAGACTTCTTGAACAGGGGCTTCTGTCCTTGCAGTAGACACTCTTTCGACCACACCGGATTCCTGCAGGCATACCATCATCAAGGAGATAATAATTGTCTGAATATGTTTTTACCTTGAACGGAGTTGGCAAGTCGGTCCCTCCCAATCGCTGGATCCTCAAGGACATTTACCTGAGCTTTTTTCCCGGGGCGAAAATCGGGGTGCTGGGCTATAACGGCGCCGGGAAATCTACGCTACTGAAAATCATGGCCGGAACCGAGAAGGATATTGTTGGAGAGGCAAGACCGCAACCTGGTCTCAAAATCGGCTATCTGGCGCAAGAGCCGGAACTCGACGACCAAAAAAACATTCGTGAAACCGTCGAAGAAGGACTGGCCGATATCAAGTCAGCCCAGAACAGGCTACAGGAAGTCTACGCAGCCTATGCCGATCCCGATGCAGACTTTGAAGCTCTGGCCAATGAACAGGCTCGACTTGAAGGAATCGTTCAGGCAGCAGATGCCCATAACCTCGATCACCGCTTTGAGATTGCGGCAGAGGCACTCAGACTACCTCCATGGGAAACCCGGATTTCGACCCTATCAGGCGGTGAACGACGGAGGGTTGCACTTTGCCGACTGCTACTCTCCAATCCGGACATGCTAATCCTGGATGAGCCTACCAACCACCTGGATGCCGAATCGGTAGCCTGGCTTGAACATTTCCTGCATGGCTTTGCCGGAACTGTGGTTGCAGTAACCCATGATCGCTATTTTCTGGATAACGTTGCAGGCTGGATACTCGAACTGGATCGAGGCCGGGGTATTCCATGGAAAGGCAACTACTCCTCCTGGCTGGAACAAAAGGAGAAGAGGCTTGAACAGGAACAAAAGGCCGAATCAGCACGCATCAAGAGCATGCAAAGTGAACTTGAGTGGGTGAGGGCCAACCCGAAGGGACGTCAGAGCAAAAGCAAGGCACGCATCAAGCGATTTGAGGAATTGAACTCAAGTGACTACCAGAAACGTGCACAAACCAACGAAATCTACATCCCGCCCGGTCCCCGTCTTGGGGATGTGGTCATTGAAGCCAGGGATATATCCATGTCGTTCGATGGCAAACTGCTTTATGAAAACCTCAGCTTCAACCTGCCCAAAGGCGGGATTGTTGGCATCATCGGGCCGAACGGTGCTGGTAAAACCACCCTCCTGAACCTGATGACCGGCAAAATCCAGCCTACATCAGGCGCCTTTCAGATCGGCGATACCGTAATCACAGGCCATGTCGATCAATCGCGGGAATTACTCAACGACAATAACACTGTCTTTGAGGAAATTACCGGTGGGCAGGATGTAATGATGGTTAACGGGTTTGAGGTGCAGTCACGCCGGTATGTCGGACGCTTCAACTTCAAGGGAGCCGATCAGCAGAAAATGGTCGGCACTCTCTCGGGAGGCGAGCGAAATCGTGTTCACCTAGCAAAACTCCTGGCCAGCGGAGCAAACCTGTTGATGCTTGATGAACCGACCAATGACCTTGACGTTGAAACGCTCCGGGCTCTGGAAGAGGCAATTCTGGACTTTCCCGGCTGTGTTGTCGTAGTCTCTCACGATCGGTGGTTTCTGGATCGAATTGCCACGCACATGCTGGCTTTCGAGGGCAATTCGGAGATCGTCTGGTTTGATGGAAACTACTCCGAATACGAGCAGGATTACAAGCGACGCCATGGTGAGGAAATCAAGCCTACCCGCATTCGTTACAGACCGCTCAAGACATAGCCTCGACTCCTGGAATCCCGTTCTGGATTGGAACTTCGTTCAAGGTAATTTCAGCCAGGCTCGCCTGACCTCCTGATAACGATCCAGAGCCTTTCGCCGGGTTTGCTTGAGATTGATAACCGGTAGTGGGTAGTCCAGCTTTTTCGACGAATTCTTCCAGTCCGGCCATGTCCATGGCTCATGAATATATTGAGTCGGTACGGCAGACAATTCCGGTACCCATCGCCGGATATACTCGCCGTCGGGATCAAATCTCTGTCCCTGACTTTTTGGCGAAAATATCCTGAAATAAGGAGCCGCATCGGGACCGCAACCTGCGACCCATTGCCAACCCATGGAATTATTGGCGAGATCGGCATCAACCAAAGTATCCCAAAACCAGCGTGCCCCCTCAAGCCAGTGCACCAGCCCGTTCTTGCTGAGTACCGAAGCTACGATCATACGTACACGATTGTGCATCCATCCGGTTTGCCATAATTGGCGCATGCCTGCATCAACCAGTGGAATTCCGGTCTGCCCGGCTTGCCATTTCTCAAGCAACTTCTGGTTATCATCCCAGATAAAGGTCTCGTACATGGGATTGAGAGGGCCATTACTCATTCCAGGATGATGATGAAGGAGGTGATGGGCAAAATCTCGCCAAATCAATTGACGAAAATACGGCCAAAATGGACTCTCATCGGGAGGATCGTGCTTCCGGTTATCATCACTTCGAATATGCAGCCAGACCTGTCTGGGCGATACTTCTCCAAAATGCAGATGTGGAGAGAGTCTGGATACCCCTTCATGATTCGGGATGTCCCGATCATGTCCATAATTGAGTGCTGCATGCCCGGAAAACAACTGTAGTCGCTGCTGAGCACCTTTTTCTCCCGGTTGCCAATCCACGGGGAATTGTGAATACCATTGAATACTGTCCAAGAGCCCGAGATCCTTTATCTTCAGTGATTTTGGGGCTGGATTAAGCGTAGGCATGTGCCCGGGTTCACCAAGTGGCATTTCAGGGGGCGGCAGTGAAGCATGTCGCTTGCTAAAGGGGGTATATATCTGGTATACCCCTCCATCTTCCTTGAGAACTTCATCTGGCTCTCGTAACAGGGATCCCGCAAAATCGATAGCCCTGATCCCGCACTTCTCCAGTTCTTCCCTGATTTTTCGATCGCGTTTGACAACTATAGGTTCATAGAGCCGATTCCAGCACACGGTTGTTGAGCCGGTTTCTGTACAGACTTCAATCAGGGATTTCAGACTGTCTCCCTGTCGAATAATCAAGTCACCCTGTTTTTCCCGCACTTGCTCACTGAATGCAGACAGACTCTGGTGTAACCACCAATTACTCGCTACTCCGGGTTGCC
Organism: Gammaproteobacteria bacterium; assembly: GCA_022822625.1. Taxonomy (GTDB): domain Bacteria; phylum Pseudomonadota; class Gammaproteobacteria; order Arenicellales; family Poriferihabitantaceae; genus Poriferihabitans. The sequence continues at coordinate 45,903 of JAJEAV010000034.1, forward strand.
AAGGGTATTCTTCATGTGGCGCATGAATATACAGCAGGGTTACCTGATCCGAGTGATCAATGGCATAGCGGATCGCTGGGTTATCGCAAAACCTGAAATCCCGACGCAACCAGACTACAATCATTGTCATGTTGATGTTCCCCCTTGACCATAGACTTAAACAGAAATTGAAAAACATTGGTCCTACATAATCATGCTGAAGCCCAAAACATGACCACGTCACTTTGCCAATCATAGTGTGTAGTATGAACGAAAAAGTCCAGACAGAACACCGTCAGTTGCCGATCGACTACCAGTCATTTGCCAATCTTCGAAACAGGAACTGCTACTATGTCGATAAGACCCCCTGATTCGGGAGATGGTCAGGCAGGGTCAGTTTCAAGCCATGGGCGTTCGGACATGGTACTGCTGCATGAAGATCAGGTGTTCGTGCTTGAGTTTAAGGTGGTGGAAGATGGCACGGAAGTGGGACAAACTCTCGACAGTGCAATCCGGCAGATTCGGGAACGGAGATATGCAGGGAAGTATCGGAACCATGAAGAACCAGGTCCACCAGACCCTGCAAGTAACACCGGCAATGGAAGCAGGGGTAACCGGACGACTTTGGGATGTCAGAGATATTGTCAAGATGGTTGAAGATGCATAGCCCACACCAAGCCGGCCCAAAATCTACAAAAAGAAATCAGATATTTCAAACTGAGCCACTACCGGGTTTTGCGGCACATGAAATACTAAGCTCACTGCAACCGCATTTGGCAGCTTCAACCGGGTCTGCTTGTACCTCTGGCATAGAAGAACTATCGCATGTATTACAGGCAATTGGGCTTGATCACGATGACGCTATGGCAACGATAAGATTCAGCGTAGGTTTTGATACCACAGAAAATGACGTTCATGAAGCTATCGACTTGATTGATCGAACACTGCTTAAGTTGTCGAATATTGGATTGATGCATTCCGCCTAAATTAGTCAATAAGACTGGTATCCTTACATCGTTCTAATTCGCTAACCATCAGGACCATGTCTGTCATGCAATAGCGGCTCCCTCTCGAACAGAATGATGTACATCATCCACCATTAACTTCCATAAACTTATATATCATTGATTGACATCAATTACTTGTTGAATATCTTGTACAGCAAACAACCAGCAACCCGGTAAAATGCTTCAATTGCCGAAAATGTTCGGAAATCTGGAATATAATTGACCTATCTCATTCGGGGAGACGCTTGGCCGGGGAGACGCTTGGCGATTTGCATTGATATGTTATTAGACCTGATCATTTTCCTGTCATCTCTACTGTTTGGCTCAATGGTATTTTTCAGTGCCATAGTAATGCCAGCAGTCTTTCGATCACTGGACACACAACCCGCCCGGCTTCTTGCGCATCGATTATTGCCTCGCTATTACTTGTGGTGTATAGTGCTCAGTGTTTTACTAACGATGATTGCAGCGTTTCAGTTTCAGTCCATAACAGTGCTCATGCTGGTTATTCTGGCTGGATTTGTGTACGCCCGACAATATCTCCTCAACAAGTACAATCAGGCCAAGGAGAAATGGCTTGAGACCGACTCCCCTCAGGACAAGTCCCGATATAAGTCACTTCATCGACAGACTGTCATCATCAATGTCTTTCAGATGATTGCACTGCTATCGATCGCAGTTGCGAACGGGCTTTTCTATCCAGTTATCGCACCATAGAGCATGTCCAGGGTAGCTCGAGTCCGGCGCGTGAATCGTCGAAGAGGTCCGAGGTCATCAAGCCGTTTTGACACAACGGTACCCTCTCCCTGCCTTTCCATATGCACCTTTGATGGTCATCCATACTGCAGGGGATGCTATCGCAATGCCGATGAAATCCGTGACTGGATGATCATGTCCAGAGAGCGGAAACTGCGCGTGCTTGAACAACTCGACATCAGACGCAAGCAGGACATCGCCCCAATCTGCCTTGATTCCCGAACCAAATGACTGGCAAATGCCGGACTCCCGGCGATTGCGGTGCTGTTACTGATAGCCAAGACCGGACCGGGTATCTTCCATGATCATCTCGATCACCCTGGCAAGCGCTTCCTGATGGGTACTGCCGTTTAATTTCTCCAATCGATACAGATCAACCTGTCGATCGGCACAGGTGCCTTCACGAATAATCGTCGTGCAACGATATAGCTCTTCAACACAGTTCAGGACATGGGCATCGTCGATCAATTGATCAAGTAGCGCCTTGGCACAATCATCAATGTCGACACGCCCGCTCTCATCGTTTTGATCACCGAAGAATGAGAACACGCCATAACGCTGGGCAATCCAGCGATTTTCCATGATGATTTCAGTCATTGGCTCAGGCGGGAGTTCGCCTTTTTGTTCCTTGCGCATCAACCAGCGAATCAGGCAGGCGTAGAGGGCGACGATACACATCGCATCTTCAATACGGGTGCAAACATCGCAGATACGTAACTCAATCGTCGGAAAACTGTGAGAGGGTCGGATGTCCCACCATAATTCGCTACCATCCGTGATAAAGTTCATGGCCCGGTAGGCCTGCAGCAATTCATCATAGTCAGCATGGGAATATAACGGACCGGGTATGCCAGTCCGTGGCAGGTCTCCAACCAGTGTCAATCGATATGACTTGAATCCGGTTTCGTTGCCGGCCGCAAACGGGGATGATGTCGATAACGCGTGGAGTAACGGAAGGTAGCGGCGCAGGGCGGTCATTACCCTAATCCGGATATCCCGATCTCCAAAACCGGCATGGATATGCATTCCACTGATAAAAAAACGCCTGACGCTGGCCTGATATATTTCAGCAAAGCGGTCATAGCGTTCCATCGGAGTGGTTATTTGTGATTTCCATGATCCGGTAGGGTGAGTGGAAGCGGCCATAATCGTCGCTCCGTATTTGTCGGCAAGTTCGATCAATGTATTTCGGCTCTCAACGAGGAACCGATGAACCCCATCTATTGAATTGCAAACGCGGCTGTTGCTTTCAATTTGGGACCGAAACAATTCGTGAACATACTTGTGTGGTCCCCCGACATTCCTGCAATCGTCGAAAAATCCGGGATCGGGGTCGGTGACCAGATCGTAAGTCTCGGGTTCAACCAGAAATAGTTCTTCCTCAACTCCCAGGGTAATCGGAAATTCGTCTCGGGTCGTTTTGGTATTCATTGTTGTCTTTATTGCCAGATGAGATAAGCGTGGACCTGCATATCAAGAGAGTTTTGTCAAGACTGTCGAAAGCCGATCAGCGGTTTTCAGGGATTCTGGCTCTTGTCCCTTGTCGATTTCGCAATGAACAAATTCAGTACGACTTTCACCATCAATCAACCAACCGGGGTGAATGAGAACAGGCGCACCGGGCAGCCAAACCCTTCCTATCGAAAACTCTTGGAATCCAGTTTTAAGTGTACCACTTCCACTGTTAATGAGGATATGGATATCAGGGAAAACCGGAGAGCTATGGCTAAAAGTAGTGCGTGGGAGAGACGGGGTTGAAAAAAGTGGCGTAACCGGATTAACTATTCAACTCTAAAAAACATTAACCATGAGGTACGCCACCATGAACAATGATACCATTATTGACCTTTCAGGAATC
>JAJEAV010000079.1 GCA_022822625.1 Gammaproteobacteria bacterium
TGGCGTTTCGCTTTCTGCGAACCCTGTTCGGGGTTTTTGCCAGTCAGGAAACCGGAATGATTTTCCGATTTCTGCTACCCGGTTGCACTGCACAAAAAATGCTTGACCAAAGAGTACTCTACGAGTAATGTTATTTGTGCGTTGCACAAGTGCTGGCAGCGGTATAAATCGTGAATTACCTGATGGGAGATATCTATGTCGAAAAAAAATGCCTTGGTTACTGGCGGCACTGGTGGTATCGGTACAGCAGTATGCAAAGAACTCCATGACAACAATTGCCATATAATCGCAACCTACTTTCCCCCTGAAAAAGACGTAGCTGAAAGTTGGCAAAAAGAGAACCGGGAAGCAGGATATGATTTTACGATTGTTCCGGTTGATGTTACCGATTACGAGCAGGCATCAAATTTAGTACTGAATCTGGAAAGAATATATCAGCACATTGATATATTAGTGAATTGTGCAGGTATAACGCGTGATAAAACCCTGAAAAGAATGACCCATGAACAATGGAGAACAGTCATCAATACGAACCTTGATAGCGTATTCAATGTTACCCAACCCGTAGTCAAGGGAATGATTGAACGGGGCTTTGGAAGAATCATCAACATATCATCGGTGAATGGGCAAAAAGGGCAAGTCGGACAAGCCAACTATTCGGCATCAAAAGCCGGCCTTCATGGCTTCACAATGGCTGTAGCACAAGAGACTGCAGGCAAGGGAGTAACCGTCAATACCATCTCACCAGGATATGTCGCAACCTCAATGACACGGAAAATGCCACCTGATGTACTTGAACAAATAATAGACCAAGTGCCCATGAAGCGAATGGCGACCCCTGAGGAAGTGGCCTATGTAGTTTCCTGGTTGGCAGATGATCGTAGTGCATACATGACGGGCGCGAACATACCTCTCAATGGCGGAATGTTCATGAGTGCATAAATCACGGAGGTTGCTACCCTCTTCATTATCAGGATAATCAGCAATAGGAGTGCAAATCTGCAGAAGGGCTTGTCTTCACTGACTACAGCGTTTGTAAATGGGCACAATATTCTCATCTACCCAGATTCTGATGATAGCAATCTTGACTCATGCTACTCTACTTTCGCAACCTCTGGGTCGGCCTCGACACCTGGCAAACCCTTGTCAGGACAGGAAGTCGGGTTCAGCTGGAAAAATGCAGTCAGGCATCCCAGCAACGATATCCTGATTCAGTGTACAGCGGGTGGATTGCAGACAATATGAGCAAGGTGATTTTTGAGGGGGCAGCAAAATATACCCTCAGTACAACCCTATAAGAGTGCTGCACCCGATTTTAGACCTCCATTGATGTCAGAATGCCTGAAGCCATGCAGATAGATTCATTATCTCCACGATTTAACCATTGTCTTTCAATGACTCCGTCTGGAAGCACTCACGAGGTCTACTGGACAGAATGGGGAGCAGAGGACCACGCGCATGTGGTAATTTGTACACATGGGTTAACAAGAAATGGTCGAGATTTTGATTATCTGGCAAAAAGACTAGGAAACCATTGCCGGCTTGTCTGTCCCGACTATCCTGGAAGGGGTATGAGCCCAAAGCTGAAAAACCCTCAACATTATTCCATTGAACAGTACGTGATTGACACGTTCTCTATAATCAAAACGCTCGAATACAACAAGCTGGATTGGATCGGCACATCAATGGGGGGCCTGATTGGAATGGCTATCGCCAGCATGCCGGAACACCCAATCTCGCGCATGATTATCAATGATATTGGAGCTCAAATACCCAAACAAAGCCTCTACGATCTTGCAGTGGAATTAACCGATCAACCGAATTGTTTCAACTCAATGGAAGAGGTTTACGATTATTTCCGGAACGCTTACCCCGGGTTTGGCAGGCTTGAAGATCATCACTACCGACATATGGGAGACCATGGTGTATGGTCCAGTCCTGATGGAAACGGTTATGAACTGGCCAGAGACCCTGCAATCATTGAAGAACTGGCAAAGGTTCCCCCATCAGATCTGGATTTATGGGATATCTGGAAAAGAATCAAGATCCCCACCCTGATCATCCGAGGTGAACATTCCGGTTTGTTACTGACAGAGACTATTCAGGAAATGTTGAAAATCCATACGGGAGCGTCTGTAATTGAATTCGCTGATTGTGGGCATGCCCCCTCCTTGATGACAGAAGATCAAATAGGAAAGGTTTCCGACTGGCTGGGATTATCATAGTTCTCTCCCTGTACCTATAATTGTTTGTGGAGGGGCTTATTCATCGATGATTCGACCATCCAGTACTGGTTGGTATGGATTCATTTTCTTCAGATAATCGGCCACAATATCCGCAATTGCCGGTCCGTAATCGTCGGCATTACGGGCATTTTGGAAAAAGATGGAATAGCCATCACCGCCGCCACGCAGAAAATCATTGGTTACAACACCATAAACTTGATCTGGGTCAAGTGGTAACCACTGATTTTCCTGATTAACCTCAACATCATGAACTCTTGCAGAATTACTGTCTGCCAGGCGAGAATAACGAAACCGAAGCCCGGATACCTGTGGGAATCGTCCACTTTCTCTCTCCACCATGCTGACTCCGGACTCCAGCGAAGCCAGAATATCCGCACCGGTCAATTCGAAACTTGAAAGCTGATTTTGAAATGGGTACACGGCAAGCACTTCGCCCATGGTGATTTCACCCTGATCAATCGAGCTACGCAGGCCACCTGCATTGGTAATTGCGATGTCATAACCTTGCGATTTCATCTGGGAAAGCATCGCATCAGCGACCAGATTGCCAATTCTGCATTCCCGGATCCGGCAATCCATACGATTTCCATCTATTGGACTTACCGCTTCGGAAATTACCTGATTGCGTAGTTTGCTCAATGGTTCGACTAGTTTTACTATTTTATTTTCTATTTCCCGGTTTTGCGTGATATTGTCATCCAGGAGGATCGGACTGCCCGTTGCGGATGTTATTCTTCCACGATCATCAAATGTTACATCAAGCCTCCCCAGATATTTCCCGTAGGCATAGGCCTGAACGATTGCCACGGCAGTTCCATTTGGCGATCTCACCCAGGTTGGATAGGGGCCTTCTGCTTGTTCGTCATCCCGGTTTGACAAAAACGTATTCGTATGGCCTCCTACTATGATATCGATGCCGTCAACGCTTGTAGCGATATGCTGGTCGACATCATATCCAGAATGTGAGAGTAGAATTATTCGATCTACTCCCTGGCTAGCTAGCTTGGCTATTTCCCGAGAAACAGCCATGACCGGGTCTGTAAAGGTAATATTCGGTCCGGGTGATGACAGTTCGGCTGTATTGACAGGTGCCAATCCGATCAAGCCATACCGATAACCATTTTTTTCAATGATGGCTGAAGGCTTCAGAATACCGCTTAATAGAGGTTCCCGGGAAATATCGGCATTGGATAACAAAACCGGAAACTCTGCCTGCCGGATAAATCTGCGTAATGCCCGTGGTCCCAGATCGAATTCATGATTGCCGACAGTCATTCCATCGTAACGAACCATATTCATCATCTCTACCAATGCTTGTCCCTGATAGTGAGTGAAGATGAGCGAACCCTGAAACTGGTCACCACCGTCAACCAGTATTGAATGCCTGGATTTTTCGCGCTCAGTCTGGATAGCCGTTGCAAGTCTTGCATATCCGCCAAGACATGTACCTCCGGCAATATCCTCATCGGTACAGATATTGTTGTACTGATTCACTGGTTCGATCCGGGCATGCAGATCGTTGGTATGCAGGATGATCAGGGTTTCCGCCTCAACCCTGATTGAGAACAATATAGTCAAAACGACTAATAGCAAAAGACTTCTGTTCACATGGAAAGCTCTTCAATACAAGGTGAATCTTCAAGATGATCCTGGAACTGCATCCTCTTTCTTAATTGGTGATCTAATGCGATGCATGGCTTTTCTGTATTAACCTAAAAATTTCCCGGCAACATGCTTAAAAAAAATCAAACGCTTCATCGAAACTTGCCAAATCCTGCGATTCGACATAGGACATCTGCAAAACAAAGCTTTCATACTCTGCTTTATACATTTCGTCTCTTTCTAAATTCTTCAGCATCCGTTCAATCGCTTCAGGTAGCGCCATACCTGAGGAACGGCTTGGCGTACTTTCGTCTGCTGCAAATGCAGTGTTTACCATCGCCTGAAAATCCTTACTCTCTGATAGCACATGGTCCTTCAGGACATACAGGTCATGGAGATGTCTAATCATGGCTGGATCATCCTGCTCATCACTGCGATTTCTTTTGTTCACCCGCCAAAGAAGTGCGCTGAATTTCTCTGCAGCTGTCTCTAATAGGTATAAGCACAAGATCCTAGTTTCTGGACCAGCATTTGAAAATTTCGCTATAAACGACGATACAGTGCGTTCTTCAGGCTTGAACTTAGCTTGTGTATAACTGAAATCTAGTTGCAAGTGTGGTCTCAATACTGATGAGATATTGGCAGTTTGTGGATACATCAAAGGGATTTTAAAATAATTTCCTCCCGTTTCCCGTTGCTCCTTGTCCAGTGCAATCCCCTCTATTGACTCAACTAGGCGGTATATATCGTACCTGAATGCTTTAAGAATCGATTGGATTGGTTTTGTACCATCGTTGAATTGTGCACGAAAGTCTACGTCTTCTGAAAATCGAGCTATGGCTAAAAGTAGTGCGTGGGAGAGACGGGGTTGAAAAAAGTGGCGTAACCGGATTAACTATTCAACTCTAAAAAACATTAACCATGAGGTACGCCACCATGAACAATGATACCATTATTGACCTTTCAGGAAT
>JAJEAV010000069.1 GCA_022822625.1 Gammaproteobacteria bacterium
ACCTGCATCACCTCATCCACCGGCGCCCTGCGGTGGGATACCTCGTTCATCCTCCGGTCCAGCAACCCCTCGTAGCTCTCCTCCTCGTAACGGCATACGTAACGCCGAAAGGTGCGCGAACATACCCCCGGCAGGGATGCCGCCTCTTCCTGAGTCAGACACCTGTCCGCCCAGTCTTCATGGGCCTCTGTAAATCTCATCAGTCTGGTCTCCTCTAGCTATTTTGCCCGCTTCATGATCTCTCCGGAAAGCGGACAGTTTATGTGCTCGCAACACACTCGCAACATTTGGCTTTCAAAATCGCATACAAGCTGGTATAATATCCTCATGAATTTTGGGGGTGACTGGCTTCGACGCTGATTGCGAAACTCCAGGAGCATGCCGAGGTGTAGAGTTCCTCGTAAATCCATCTGCAAAACAATAGTTGCCAACGACGACAACTACGCACTAGCCGCTTAAACCGGCTAGTCCTTTCGCCGATCTTGCCTGTAGGGTCGGATTTGAAGGGTCAAATCATATAGGATCGTTCGCCAGTTGTGCCTGTTAACTGGCTACTAAAGGTAAGCAGGCTCGCCTTGTCATTTGGGCTGTCCGACGACTGGATGCAGGGTTAAATTGACGTTCGGACTAAGCATGTAGCCGCCTGTAGCGTAGAATTTGTGGACGCGGGTTCGATTCCCGCCACCTCCACCACTAACATGTCCGAACGCCCAGTATACCGCGCTGAAGCCATGGACAGTCTAACGGTCGGCTTTCTGTCCGTACTTCAGCATCATGGTATATTCCTTGATTATTGATATTCCGACGTCAAGATCGGCTTGATAAAAAAGCTCGCGAACAAGGCAGGTTCCATTCCCCAAAAGACCAGGACTTGAAATCGGCACATTTGGGAAATTTAGATCGGTATTGACAACTCTTTCCAGCTCGGCAAACACAAGAAACTCGCAGTGACCGACATTAAAACAGCCTTGTTGGTTCCAAAAATTTCGAATTGGACGGTGTAAACTTCAGGAAATAGTCAGTCTGATTATTGCCATGTATCGGAACCGTCGTCTGGGTGAATGAAAAAGTGAAAGAGAAATTGCGGACAACAGCGATTGTTGCACTGATGCTCAGTAGTAGCGCCTGTGCGACAGACCCAGCAGGACCCGGGTCCGGTTCGGAGCAAGTTCTCCATCCCCCGGGAGCACATATCGAGTTCGACCACAAGTGCGCGGACCAAGAACCCCGACGAGTCGAAGCCTATGCCCGGATGGAATCGCCTGATGGACAGGCGCGGGCCGTTGCCATGATCCTGACAGGCTATCTGTCCGAAGTAAGGGACAGGGCTCGGGTCGAAGTACGTCTACAGCGACTGAAGATCGACACAGGCGGTTCTTGGCGGGATATGCCCTGGACAATCCGGTTGCTCGCCAACAGCGACCATTTGGTTCTGAAAGGTCCCGAAACAAACAATTTTTTCAGTCATGAGAGAGGACTGCAACATTTCCGGACTAGAGAGGACGGTACGGCGGACTGGATCACATTCGTGGAACCGGGTGAGGAGACAGACGAGGTGCAGCCCTTCTACCACGTAGGCCCAGACCTTGGTTTCGACATCGCTGATCTGGGCATAACCGGCCCGGAAGACAAATTCCATCTTGTGCTGGAGATAAGAAATGAGAAGAACGGAGAGACCATCCGGCTTCCAGGTCCGCTCGTGCGAGTGCCAGAAAGAGTGTGGGCAATCAAGGCACCAGCCCCGAGCCGCCCCCTCGGGCTACTGAAGACTTTGGACCCGACAGAAGAGGGGGGATTACCCCAGCTCCTAGGCCGGGGCTGGAAATATCGCAAGTGCATTGAGGAGCGTCGAGCCGCGAAACGGTTTCTGGGGCCGTATGTTCCGGACGCCTGATTTTGCTTGCCCACAGTATTCCTTTATCAATGATTATTCCCGTGCCGCTTTTGACCTGAAGAGTTTGATAACAACAAAATATCAGGCGTACTTGGCGAGAATTTGCGAGTTACGTTATAACGGCTGGAAATACAAAAGGAGTTTTCAATCCCTGACAGGCACGGCTAAGCAGGTCGTCTATCCACTTACTCCATTCCTAGAAAAATGCCGTGTTGAGACATGCCCATGGTGAAGAACTGCCATGAACACTGGTTATCATACTTCCAGATTTGCGACAGTTGAAGAACAGTCGTACATGCTTTCTCACCAGGAACAGCCCCTATTCAGCCACAACCTACATGAAATCCGGTATGGTTTTCCCAACAATATGATGTTGACTCATGTTACGAGGATGTAAATGGGCAAGAACAAGAAGGAACATCACAAGAAACCCCTCCCAAAAACGACTTGCCAAAAGGGAATTGATATTACAGTGGAGAGAACTATCAAATAACCGATGAAGGCTATGTCATGCAGAATCCACTGGATTGGAGACAGAATCGACCTGAATCACATCACTGCCAGGAAGCATTGCATCCTGCTTGAAAGTCTCTTCCTCACCCTCTCGATACCTGCATGGCAAGGCAATCCGGCCAAGCGACTCATCAAAACACGGAAAGTCTATCTGGGAGACATCAACCTGTTAACCACTTGCTGGGAGTTGACCAGGAATTTCTCTACTTCCGGGACCGAATGCAAGTCGGCGGGATTATTGAGAATTTCGTCGCCGTTGAATTGACAAGGCAAATTGCAATGGCTACAACCACTGCCCGCCTGAATCACTATCGGACAAGTTCACAACAGAAGGTGAATTTTGTGCCCGAATCGCAAAGGAGCAAGCCTAGCATCGAGGTAAAATCGACCAGCAAGGTTATCGCAAGGGGTTTTCGAAACTTGAAAACCTTGAAATTCAAAATCGGGGCACGGTTCGAATGTGGATTCGTCGCATACCCTGGTAATGACTTCGTCCAGCTCGGAAACCGGTTATATGCGTTGCCACTGGCGTCACTTTGAAGACAGCTGCCGTATCTCGAAGTCAAGCTGACCCTGCTTCAGCCTGACGATGACCTTGCCCCCTTTCCTGGCCAGCTTCCCAAACAGCAGTTGATCGACAATGGACTCCTTGATTTCCTTCTGAATCACTCTCGACATCGGTCTTGCACCCATGGCCTTGTCATATCCCTTCCCAGCCAGCCAGCGAATCGCATCATCCTCAACCACCAGGCTGATATTTCGATCTTCAAGCTGCTGCTCCAGTTCCATCAGGAACTTCTTGACCACATGGATGATCGTTTTTTCATCCAGCCCATTGAAGTGAATGGTCTTGTCCAGACGGTTCCGGAACTCAGGGCTGAACAATTTCCTGATCGCTCCAAGGTCATCCTTGGCATTGTCCTGCTCGACAAACCCCATCGACTCTCGTGCGGATTCCTCTGCACCGGCGTTGGTAGTCATCACCAGAATCACGTTACGAAAATCTGATTTCCGACCATTATTGTCAGTCAGACTACCGTAG
>JAJEAV010000009.1 GCA_022822625.1 Gammaproteobacteria bacterium
TGTCCCGCAGCCCGTGGTGCAGGGCGGAGACATCGGACCGCGCCAGTTCCGACAGGGGGATGTGTCCGAGTTCGGGCACGATATGCAGGCGAACCAGTCCCGCCACCTTCCTGATCGTGCCGGGCTTGCAGTTGACCCTGACATGCGACGCCATGTAGCGTTCGGCGAGGTCGGCCACCGTGGGTTCCGGCGCCGCCGGGGGCGGGACGGGCGAAAGCCCCCGCTTGATCCGGTCGATGACGGTGACCGCGTCCTGGCGAGCCCTCTCCGGCGTTACTTCTCCATAGCGCCCGAGCGCCTGGCGTTTCGGCTTGCCCGAAGGTCCCCGGACCTGGACGCACCAGACCTTGCGGCCGGTGGCATAGCCCCGGGTGCCGAACCCCGGGAGGCCCCGGTCCCAGATCACGATATCACCGGAAGAAACGGATAGTGCGTCGACCGTGCGTTTGGTAAGCTTGACGGGTTGCAGTGCGGTCATGGCATGGTTTCCATCGAAAATTCGGGCTGAAATAATCTTCGAGAGAAATGATACTTTAGCTGTAATCCCTAATCCTTAACCCAAGTTTAACAGCAGTCAAGTGACGGAAAGGGATTTTTGTGGTGGATTGGCCTGATTTCGACCAATGACATGTCCATTTGCGACATGAAAAGGTCTTTTTTCGACAAAACAGCCCTTTTCTGGAGAATGTAGTGCCACACCGTTTTTTATTTCGTTCAGAATCAATCCGTTAAGGAACCACATGTTAATACTTGGGCTAGATCAGAAGTGGATTGTCCATGCCCTCCATCAGCACTAGCCGATTTCCTAACCAACTTGCGACTGTAGACATCAGGTTAGTACTTGTGATCCATTCCAGACAGTAGATCGCCCCGGGATGCCCCGGTCGACCCATATAGAGAGCGCATTCTCGAAAAATACGACAAGGGAATTTAGAGTAGAATACGGCGTTCCATGTCGGGCAGGCACCCTTGAAATATGTGCGGAAAAATCTTGATTGATCCCGCGTACGATCGACCCACCTTTCACCCATCCAGAATTTACAATCCAATCGAGTCATGAACACACGCACTACTGATGATTTGAGAATTGCACAAATCGAGCATGTGATCAACCCTAATCAGATCTCTCTGGAAATTCCGATTTCGGAAAAATCCGCCGAGATAACCCTCACTACCCGGAAAGATATCCAGAACATCCTGAATGGCACCGATGATCGACTCCTGGTCGTATCGGGCCCTTGTTCCATCCACGATCCGAAGGCTGCACTGGATTACGCGAACCAACTCCTCGAAATCAAAAACAAGCACAAGCAGGATTTATTGATCGTGATGCGGGTTTACTTTGAAAAACCCCGTACTACCGTTGGTTGGAAAGGCCTTATCAATGACCCGGACCTGAATAACAGTTTTGACATAAACAAGGGACTCAGGATTGCTCGTCAGCTGTTGCTCGAACTGAATGAGTCAGGCATGCCGGCTGGTACGGAATATCTGGATATCATCACCCCCCAGTATGTTGCAGACCTGATTTCCTGGGGAGCCATAGGAGCACGTACAACAGAGAGTCAGGTACACCGAGAGGTGGTCTCCGGATTATCCTGCCCAGTCGGTCTAAAGAACGGAACCAATGGAAACATTGATATAGCAGTTGACGGTATCCGGGCGGCATGTCACCCCCATCATTTCCTCTCTCTGACCAAAGATGGCCAATCTGCAATTTTCACAACCACCGGAAACAGTGATTGTCACATAATTCTTCGGGGAGGCCGTGAACCAAACTACGATGCTGACAGCGTTAACAAGACCTGCTCAAAACTGGAAACGGCCGGTTTACGGCCCCAGGTGATGATTGACTTCAGTCATGCCAACAGCAGAAAGATTCCGGATAACCAAATCAAAGTTGCCGAGGATGTCGCAAACCAAATTGCAAATGGCGACAAACGTATCATGGGGGCGATGATTGAAAGCCATCTGGTAGCGGGTCGACAGGATGTTGAAAACGGTATCGCGGCACAATATGGCAAGAGTATCACGGATGCCTGTATCGGCTTTGAACAGACAACAGGAATTCTGGACAATCTGGCAGAGGCTGTTAGGATTCGCAGAAGCACGGGAGATTCTTCATGATCAAGCCATACCAATCGGAACAACTTAAGCCCCTTCTTGTTCGTGATCCATCTCAGCGAGAGAACACAAGGCGTGAGGCAGAATCATTGCCTTCAGCCTTGATTAGTTCTGCAAGTGCAGCCAATACAGTAATGCTTGGAGGTGGTTATTTCACGCCCCTTTCCGGATTCATGAATAAAACGGATGCAATGACTGTATCCAAAACCCTGCATACACAGGATGGTCTTTTTTGGCCTGTACCGATACTCTGTAGAGTAGATAACGCCAGCGGACTTGAAGAAGGGCAGTCTGTCGCTCTCAAGGATCCAAACCAGCCAGGCAATCCAGCCATTGCGATTATCGACAATGTCAAAATTGAAATCCTTGATGATTCTGAAGTTAAGGCAATATGCGAAACAGTCTATCGCACTAGTGATTTTGATCACCCCGGAGTCAAGGATTTCCTGAATCAAGGTAATGTAATCCTATCAGGCCCAACACGGGTTCTGAACTTCAGTTATTTTGAAATTGATTTTCCTGACACTTTCCGTACCGCCGTCCAGATCAGAGAGGCAATATCTAGCCTGGGCTGGGATAAGGTGGTAGCCTTCCAGACTCGCAACCCAATGCATAGGGCGCATGAAGAACTCTGCCGAACGGCCATGAACCGAATCGGTGCTGATGGTTGCGTCATACACATGTTACTCGGCAAATTGAAGCCGGGAGACATTCCCGCCGATGTTCGTGATGCCGCAATCCGTGCGATGGTGGACGGTTACTTTGAACCCAACAAAATCATGATTACCGGGTATGGATTTGACATGCTGTATGCCGGACCACGTGAAGCGGTATTGCATGCAATCTTCAGGCAAAACATGGGAGCCACCCATTTCATTATCGGTCGTGACCATGCGGGGGTCGGTGATTACTATGGGGCATTTGATGCGCAAGCAATCTTTGATCAAGAAGTTCCCGAAGGTGTGCTGGATATTGAGATTTTTCGAGCAGATCACACGGCATGGTCAAACAAGCTAAGGAAAGTGGTGATGATGCGAGAAGCGCCGAACCATGAGATTTCTGATTTTATGCTTATATCCGGAACCAGGATGCGGCAAATGCTCTCGGAAGGTGAAGCACCCCCGCCGGAAATATCCCGCCCTGAAGTGGCAAAGGTCCTGATCGACCACTACCAGAACAACCCTTGATGATCTCCCCAGGCAACCCCACATTTACGGCTCAGGCTAAATTCTACGGCAGCCCCAGATGAGTTCTTCGAAACACTGCAGACTTCTGATACTGGGCTCCGGACCTGCGGGATATACCGCCGCAGTATATGCAGCAAGATCGAACTTGAATCCTGTTCTGGTCACAGGAGTTCAACAAGGTGGGCAATTGATGACAACCACTGATGTTGATAACTGGCCCGGCGACAATCAGGGAGTACAAGGACCTGATCTCATGCAGCGCATGCGGCTCCATGCTGAACGATTCGGAACCGAAATCATCCTTGACCATATCAACGAGACTGATTTATCCAATCGGCCATTTCGACTCGCCGGCGATCAAAATCAATACACTGCGGATGCCCTGATCATTGCGACCGGGGCTTCTGCAAAATATCTCGGCCTCCCGTCAGAGGAAGCATTCATGGGCAGGGGTGTATCAGCATGTGCCACCTGCGATGGATTCTTTTACCGTAATCAGGAAGTTGCGGTTATTGGGGGGGGGAACACCGCTGTAGAGGAAGCCATCTATCTTTCAGGACTAGCCTCCAAAGTAACTCTCGTGCATCGCCGTGACGAGTTGCGGGCTGAAGCAATAATGGTTGATCACCTTATGCAAAGAACCCTGGAGCAGGGTGGCAATGTCGAGATCAGGTGGGATCATGTTTTGCATGAAGTTTTGGGGGACGATTCCGGGGTTACCGGAGTATGCCTTCAGAATGTCAAGTCCAGACAGAAGACGGAGATCGACCTGGCTGGCGTGTTTATTGCGATTGGTCATACTCCCAACACGGAATTGTTCCAGACACAGCTCGAGATGAAAAACCAGTACATTGTAACTGTCGGAGGTTCGGATGGTAATTCAACCTGTACCAGTATCAATGGTGTATTCGCAGCCGGTGATGTCATAGATTCGGTCTATCGACAAGCGGTCACGTCAGCCGGAACCGGATGCATGGCCGCCCTGGATGCTGATCGGTTCCTAAAACATCAATAGGTCAATGTCGATCAATGGCGATGAGGACAAGAGAGCCTGGCTGGAAGAGATAGAGTCTGTTGAACCTCTTCAGCCAAGTACGAAAACCCCCGAAAGCCGACTTTCGCCGGGTATTGGGCGAACGACCGCACAAAACCCCAGGCCGCCCGAGACATCCGGTATCTTGCCAACATGTCTCGTCAGACGAAAAGAGGGAAATCCAATGGTAGACATCACGCCAGCCAGGGGCCCAGTAGAATATGCCCGTAGCGGGCTTCAGAAAAAAACAGTTGATAAATTGAAGCAGGGACAGCCTCAATTTGAAGCAAGGCTGGATCTTCACGGTTGCAACCGAGTCGAAGCGAGCAAGGAACTGGAACGATTCTTCTTGGCAGGTATTCATTCGGGTTATCGATGTGTACTGGTTATCCATGGCAAGGGGCTTCACTCTTCGGATACAGCGGTCTTGAAGACTTTCACAATGGACTGGCTAAAGAAAATCGATGCAGTACAGGCTTTCTGTACCGCAAGGCAGACCGATGGTGGTACCGGTGCAGTGTATGTTCTGCTGAAAAGACAACCTCGATAGTCAGCGATTCACTCGCAAACGGGATTCAGGATTTTTCTGAATGTGAGGTTGATGCGAGGCTCCACAAACCGGCGAGTTCTTGGAATCGAGTGTTTCCACCTTCTCTGGCAGGCACCCTGCATAATCAATAGTGAACCATCTTCAAGGTCAACGGTTAACGACTTCCCTGAATTGCCATCACGAGGATGAAACACCATCCGGCGGGTTCCACCAAAACTCGCTGAAGCTATCACGGGTTCAGGTCCCAGCTCCCTTTCATCATCACTATGGCGGCCCATGGTATCGTCGCCATTTCGGTACAGGTTCAACAGTACGCTGTTAAATGACTGATCCAGGTATTGTTCCAGCTGGGTTCGAATATCTCTCAATACCGGAATCCAGGGTAGGGGAGTATGCGTACATCCGGAATAACTGTACTGCATCCCCTTGTCACCACACCATGCGGTCAATCTGGGCACCAGATGTTCTCGATTAAAGACTTTGACTCTGTGCCGTTGCCAGGGTATCTCCTGGGTCAGGGTCTGGAAAATATTCGCAGTCTGATCGGCTCCACCGAAGAACCTTCTGAACAGCACGCATTCATTGGAAAATACGACTACTCTCTCTGTCATGAAAAGATCTTGCCAGGATTCATTATCGAATGCGGGTCAAGAGCCTGCTTAATCATCTGCATTGGTTTGACCGCATCTCCATGTTCCACTTTCAGAAAGTCGAGTTTCCCATATCCGATACCGTGTTCTCCCGTACATGTCCCATCCAGCTCTAGTGCACGGTACACCATCCGGGCATGCAGGGCTTCTGCTGCCCGCACCTCCTCCGGGTTCTCATGGTCAACCAGCAATAGAAGATGGAAGTTTCCATCTCCAACATGTCCGACGATCGGAGCCAGTATACCCGACTCATCAATGTCTCTTCGGGTCTCGTTGATACATTCCGCAAGACTGGATACCGGCACACAGACATCTGTCGCCCAGATCTTTCCATCCGGACGAAGTTGCTTGGTTGCATAAGCGACATCATGCCTTGCTCTCCACATCCGATTCCGCTCTTCAGTGGTCCCTGCCCAAACAAAACCACTCCCATTGTTTTCCCTGACGATTTCGCCGGTCAGCTCCACCTGTTCCTTGACACCTAGTTCTGAACCATGAAATTCAAAGAACAAGGTAGGTGCAACTTCAAAGTCCGTTTTCGAATATTGATTAACGGCACGGACTGTATGTTCATCCAGTAGCTCGACCCTGGCCACGGGGATTCCATACTTATGCATGTCAATCACCGAATTGACCGCGCCTTCCATTGTCTGGAAAGTACAGGATGCCGAAAGAATCGATTCCGGGACAGGATAAAGCTTGATCGTCAACTCGGTGAATACGCCCAATGTTCCTTCTGAGCCGATCATCAATCGAGTCAGGTCGTAGCCTGCTGCTGACTTGGGGGCACGCCTGGCTGTCCGAATCAGACTTCCATCAGCCATCACGACTTCGATATTGACTACATTCTCTCGCATCGAACCATAGAGAACCGCATTGGTTCCAGAGGCTCGGGTGGCCACCATTCCGCCGATTGTTGCATTGGCACCGGGATCGATCGGAAAGAACAAGCCGGAACCCCTGAGATAATCGTTGAGTTGTCGCCGTGTTACACCGGGCCCAACTACTGCATGAAAATCATCCTGATGAATTTTGACGACATTGTTCATCCTTGTTGTATCAATACAAACACCGCCCTGTACAGCCAGGCAATTCCCTTCAAGAGAGGTTCCTGCACCGCGAGGAACAATGGGTATTTCGTGTTTTGCACACCAGCGGACAATTTGCTGTATCTCTTCAGCGGATTCCGGCTGAACAACCGCATGAGGACTTCGTGCTACATGGAAAGACTCATCCTTGCAGTATTGTTCTCTTCTGGATTTGGAAGTAATTACCCTGTCACCGGAAATTTCCGATAATTCTGCGGTCAGGGTTTTTATGTCAATATCAGGTATCGGCAGATTCATTGTGCTATCCGGTGGTTTTCTCAATTCATGCCCTGGAGCGGTTTCCTGTCAATCTTGTCCTGACCCCATACCAAGAGCTCGCAGCAAGGCAGGCTCATCAAGGAAGAAATGACAAACTACCTGATTGTTAACCATGACAACCGGGATTCGTTCCGAGTACTGATTATACCATTCTGTGTTATCCAATATATCCATTAGCCGCAAACAGGCCTGTTTTTCCAGCCCGTGGTCTCGAATAAATGCCTCTAATTCTTCCAGTACCTGGTCACATAATCCACAGTCTTCCTTGTGAAATAGGACGATATCAATCACGATTCCGTAACCAACGAGATCACTGGGACGTCAACTCATGTTCTCCCAGCATTTCCAGAAACTGTGCTTCATCCAGCAAAGGCACCTCCAGGCTTCTCGCTTTTGCTGCCTTTGATCCGACCTGTTCACCCGCAATCACGTAATCGGTTCGTTTCGATACGCTGCCGATGACCTTGGCACCAGCCTGCTTCAACATGGATTTTGCTTGATCGCGAGTAATACTCAAGGTGCCGGTTAATACAACAGTCTTGCCTCGAAAGGGGTTGGATTCCATCGACGTGGAGAACTCACCGGATGTTTCGGATACGAGTTCTTCCCTGGGCCAGTTTATTCCCTGTTCCAGCAAGTCGTGAATGACTTCCTGATTATGTGGCTGACCAAAAAATGCAACGATATTTCCGGATACAACTGGACCGATATCCGGCACCTCGACCAATTGCGCTTCGCCAGCATCCATCAGGAAATCGAGGTCGGCAAATGTCTCTGCGAGGGTTTCTGCGGTAGTCTCACCAACCTGCGGTATGCCCAATGCATAGATAAAGCGAGCCAGGGTGGTAGTGCGACTGTTGTCGATAGCCTCGACAAGGTTGTTGGCAGACTTTTCTGCCTTCCCTTCCATGCTCGATAGTGTCCCTACATCAAGCCGATACAAGTCCGCCACCGTATTGACCTGACCCTCCGAAACCAGTTGTTCAACTATTTTCTTGCCCATTCCATCGATATCCATAGCCTTCCTGCTCACGAAATGAATGATGCTCTGAACCTTCTGGGCATGACAGTAAAGCCCCCCGCTGCATCGTGCAATGACTTCCTCTCCCTGATAAACGATTCTCGAATTGCATACGGGGCATTGCTCTGGAAACGCATACTCGACTGTATTGTCCGGCCGTCTGGACTGAATTACCGAAACAATCTCGGGGATAACATCGCCAGCTCGACGCACGATCACGGAATCCCCCACGCGAATATCGAGCCGCCGTATTTCGTTCCGGTTATGCAGCGTCGCATTAGACACGGTAACGCCTCCTACAAAGACCGGTATCAAACGGGCTACCGGGGTAATGGCACCGGTTCGACCCACCTGGATGTCGATTGCTTCCACCCGGGTCGTGACTTCCTGTGCCGGAAACTTGTAGGCAATAGCCCAACGTGGTGCCTTAGCGGTAAAACCTAATTGTTCCTGCCAGTCCAAATTAGCCACCTTGTAGACAACGCCATCCATCTCGAAAGGATAGTTGTCCCGATTCTTCAGCATTTTGTGGTAATACCCGAGGCAACCTTCAGCACCTTGCACTGTTTCAATCTGGTCGCTGACCGGCAGTCCGGAAGATCGAATCCATTCAAGAGAATCGGCATGGGTCTTGAATTCGTGGTTGCCGGAGACATCGCCCAGTGCATAGCAGAATATTCGCAAAGGCCGGCTTGCCGTAATTGCAGGATCCAACTGACGAAGGCTGCCTGCGGCTGCGTTTCTGGGATTGGCAAACAGTTTTTGTCCGGATTGTCTTTGTGCTTCGTTCAGGGCATCGAAATCCTTGCGCAACATGATTACTTCACCACGCACTTCAAGCTTTGCCGGCACAGCATTGCCCTGAATCAGGGTCATGTCCTTCAGTACGATGCGCATGTTCTGGGTGATGTTTTCGCCTTGGGTTCCATCTCCTCGAGTTGCGGCCTGAACCAACCAGCCCTTTTCATAACAGAGGCTGACAGCCAGCCCATCAAATTTGGGTTCTGCAATGTAGTCGACCGGATTATCAGAACCAACCAGTTCACGCACCCTGCGATCAAAATCCTGTATTTCCCGTTCACTGAAGGCATTGCCTAGGGACTTCATTGGCGTGGCGTGGATTACCGTACCGAAACCTCTGGATGGTAGTGCCCCGACCTTGTTTGTCGGTGAATTGGAGGTTGCATACTCGGGATGCGCAAGTTCCAGACTTTCTAGCTCTCCGAGCATGAAATCGAAATCCCGGTCGGGAATTTCAGGGTCATCGAGAATGTAATATCGATGGTTGTGGTATTCGACCTGTTCTCTCAAAGATATTATCTGATGATACACTTCAGGGCGTGTGGAATGGTTCATCTGATATTGTGCCTCACATGAAACCGGAAAATTTCCAGGCAGATGGGCAATCACGAGGTTTTGTGCTGAAACGAATCTCCGGGCTTTGCCGAGGGCATTACCCCCTTCTGAAGAAACAAGTCATTCAGACGCAAAAATCTCGGATTCAAAAACCCGCAAAATAGTATCGCTACCGCTTTTCAGGCCGCATATCGCCATCTCTCTGGATTGTTTTTCGATGTCTGCCCGGATTTTGGTCGTCATCGCTACCGTCAACTCTTCTCCTTCGGGGGTGATTGCCTTGGCACCGATACGCCCGGCAATGCTCTTTGCGGTACTAACCATCTCGGAGAGTACCGAACCCGGGGCCTGGTGAAACAGCGGTCGAAAGAAAAATACCAGGCCTGGAGAGTGCAGGTTTTCCATATTCTGAAAGTCAAAGGTACCTTCATCCGACATATTGGCCACCCCATAAAGCAGTATTTTATTCTTTTGTATTTTTTTGGTGCGCACATAATAGTTCGTCTTATATGCTTCAAGTCCCAGCTGGCTTGCACAAAGGTCAATTTCTTTTCCATGGATAGAGTGGTCCTCTTTTTCCGGTACTACGAAAACCATACTGGGAGAGTCAAAGAGCTTCACATATTCGGACAGTGCTGTTGCCTGTTCCAAAGCGCTTTCCAGAGGAGCCATGAAGGTAATATCCTTGCCCATTCTCTCTGAAAACTGCGTGACCATGGATGTAAATCGGTTTAGTTCATTTCGTGTGATAGCCCCTGCTGAATCCACAAGTTGCAGACTAACGATCAATGTAACAAAACGTTCACCCCCCCCAGTATTGCCAAGAACATTAATCCATGTTTGATCGCTGGTGCGGATGCCATAGAGTCGGGTTGGTTTTCCCAGCGTATTGAACAAATCCTCATACTGGGCTTCAAGAGTCTCCTTGTCGATATCGCTACCTCCATGGAACCTGACCCAGTAATCAATCTGGCCAAGTCGATTGAATCCGTGGATTTCCGGATATTCAAAGCGCGTAACGGTAATTTCTGCAGGATTTTCGTGAATACTTCCATGCAGGGTCTCAGATTCGCCGTGTTCTCCCACTAACGGTACTGTATCTGGGTTGTCGAACTCATCGCCGTTTTCAAATTCGAATTGTGCTTCATTCTCCTGTTGAAAATCCGAGTCAGCTCCGAATCTGTGAAAACGATTGAATATTCCAAACCCGTTGAATTTTGGTTTGAGGGATAGATTGACCTCCCTATCTCTGGATTCTCCGGTCTCAGTAAGCAACTCATTCGAGTGCTCTGTTTCGGCATAGTCCTCTTCATAAGCAGGTCCGGCAGCAATCCCGGATTCCACTTCTTCCGTTAATTCTGTTCGAGAATCAGAGATGTCTGGATAGCCTGCATCTTCCGATTGTCTGTCTGCCGTTGTTTCTTCTATCGCATCATCGACCATATCTTCCAGGTCGATTTGTTCAACCAGCACCGGTGTCTCAGGTTCATCTTCATCATCGGTGTTGCTCTCTGCTCCCAGAATCGGCTGATGTTGTTGATATTCTGATGGTTCTGGTTCTGTACTTGCAGAATCATGATTTTCTTCTGGAGAAACGAAATTCGATTCTTGCTGCGGGGAGCCGAATCCATTCTCAAGGTGTGCGGCACCGGAATCAATGCCAGTCAGGTAATCAGGAATATCCGGATAGGACTGATATTCTTCGTCGGTAATATAGGGCCCCGACATGTTCTCGTATTCGCTACTAACCGAGGGATCGCTTTCCTGGCCAGCAAGACTCCTTGAATTGGTGATACTCCTGTCACGAAATCTCGAGTACAGGTAAATCCCGACCACCGTGGCCAAGCCCAATGCCACCAGGGCAATCTGCAGGTTCATTTCCTCCGTCAGCATTTATTTCCCAAGCAGGAGCTTCGAATAGTGACAGACCTGTTTTTGAGTGATGCTCTATTTACCATCATGCCTGGGATTTTTCGTATATCCCTGATTCTTGATTTCAGCCAGTATTCCTGTCGTGCATAAAAGACCAGTGTATACGATCAGCCTGCAGCCATTTCGACAGCCCGGCCGACGTCAACAGAGACAATCCTTGACACACCCGACTCCTCCATTGTAACACCCAGCAGCCGGTCCATTGCTTCCATGGTAATTTTATTATGCGTGATTACGATCAACTGGCTATTGTCGGACAGTTTTTGCAGGGTTTCGCAATAACGGCTGACGTTCGCATCATCCAAGGGAGCGTCGACCTCATCCAGCATACAGAAAGGGGCTGGATTCAATTCAAACAAGGCGAACAGCAGGGCAACAGCCGTAAGTGCCTTCTCGCCCCCTGAAAGCAGGTGAATATGGCTATTGCGCTTGCCGGGCGGTCTTGCCATAACGGTTATGCCAGCGGTTAATAAGTCATCTGCAACCAATAGCAGCTCGGCCTTGCCCCCGCCAAACAATTCCGGAAAAAAGCGGTTAAATCCCATATTCACCTTGTCGAAGGTTTCCTTAAAGCGGGCGCGAGATTCCTGGTCAATCTTCCTGATTACACTCTCCAGTGTGGAAAGGGCCTCAGTCAAGTCGGCATGCTGGCTGTTCAGATAGGTTTCCCGTTCGCTGAGTTCCTCGAATTCCTGGATGGCCACAAGGTTGACCGGACCTATCTTTTCCACTTTCGCGCTGATCTTGTCCAATCTATCCTTCCACTCTTCAATGCTGGCATCTTCAGCCAGGCTTGATCTGATCTGGTCAATTGAGAAATCATTCTCCTGCATTGCCTGAACATGCTGATCATGGAGTACACGGACTTCCTGTTTCCTCATATCCTGTTGAGTCAGGGCCTCTCGGCAATTCTCTACACGGATGTTGATCTGCTTCTGCTGGCCCTGTGCTGTAGAGAGTTTTCTGTCAATGCCGGAAATATGGTTTTTTGATTCGGCCAGATTTTTTCCTGAAATGGCTTTCCGCTCCAGTAATTTCTCCAGCGCCTTCTGCAGTTGCTCGGTCCGGGTCTTGCGGGTGGCTTCCGCAAAGGCTAGTTCATCAAGTCGATCAAGTGCGTATTCATGGTCCTTGTTCAGTCTTTCCAGGCGCTCATCCGTAGTGCTCAATGCCGAGGTCAATTGCTGTGACTTGAGCCGGGCTTCATGAAATTCTTCCCGCGCTCGATTCAGTTCAGAGAGCTTGTTCGAAGCAATCTCGTCCAGACTCCTGTTTTTTCCAAGCATTGCCTGTTGCTGGTTTCTCATATCTTCAACATTGCTCAGCGAATCCTTCAGTGACTGCCGGGCTTGTTGGAGTTCTTCTCCGGATACTGCAATCTTCTCGGCAAGCTGTTGTTTGCGATCCTCGAGCACTTGTATGCGATTCAAGGATTCCTGCCATGCTGTTTCTTCTCTTCCGATCTGACCGTGTAATTCGGAACTGCCGGAGCGCAACTCGGCAAGTTTGGTGCGATGTGCGTGCACATCCTCATCTTGGTACTGTCGATGTTCTTGAAGTTCTGCTATCTTTAACTGGGCCATATTGATCTGTTCATCAATTTGCCGGATTCTGGTACGTAGTTGGGATAACTCCTCACGCCGAACCAGCATGCCGGTTTTCTGCTGGTCTGACTTGGAAAAACTGACCCAGTTTACGCCCACCAGAGTGCCATCACGGGTTACGAATATTTCCCGACCCTTCAACTCCTCTCTGCGCGCTAACGCATCTTCAATCGACATTGCTGTCCGAACCCCATCCAGCAAGCCCCGAAGTAACTCCTTGCCCTGGTCAACCCGTTCGATCAGGTCATCCGGTTGAGGGGGGGCTGGGTGCTTGTTTGCGGGAGCATTCAGGATCAAGGATAAATTCGCATCGGGTCTTTGCTTCACGAATTCACCGGTGACCGTATCGACGTACATCGCAGACAGCAAATCACCGAGAACTCGGTCCGCTGCATGTTCCCAGCCGTCTTCAATGGACAGAATTTCGAATAGTTTCTTGCAGTTCTCGATCTCCATTGAATCCATCCATCCCTGGATTGCCTTGTCATCTTTTACGAAAAAGGCCGCCTGGATTTCTTCGAGTGATTGCACTCTGGAGTTCAATTCATGATTTTGGTTCGTATACTGGCTGAGCTCGTCCCGCCCGGCCTCAATATCCTTGATAATTCGGTTCAGTTCTGCTTCGCTTTGATGGAGACCGGACTCGCACTCCTGACAAGTGTTTTCATGGTCACTCAGTTTTTTCCTGAGAATCGCCAGGTTTCCATCGCTCAGCTGATTCGTTGTTTCTTCAATGGAGGTTTCAATGGAACACTGCTCGTTACTCAACTCGGTTATACGATTCTCCAGATATTCAATTCTGGACTGATGGATCTGGGCCTCTTGTCTTGGCGCATATTGTTTTTCGTTGAATTCATGGACTTTTGCAGCCCATTCGCGTAAATCCTGATCTGCCTGATCGTATTCGGCTTGAATCCTGTCTAATTGCGATGCCTTTTTCTCCAGAGACGGTTGCAGTGCTGACTGGCTTTCCTGAATCTCCTTGCGCTTTTGATTCATCTGCTCGAGCTGTTTGGAGCGTTCGATTTGCCCTGTTTCGATTTGCTGGATCTCGGAAGTGTTGGTAGTCTTGTTTTGTTCCAGAAATTCGAGTTTTTGTTCGGCTTCTGCGATTTCAGCACTGAGCGGGTAGTATTCTTCCTGAAGGGATTCATACATTTCGCGAGATTCCGCCTGGTGTTCCTGTAGTTTGGTGACTTCTGCCTCGACCTTGCGTAACTCGGCCATTTCCGATTCCAGTAGATTACGCTTGCTCTCGCTGGAACGGGTTTCCGACAATAGCTGGTTTTCGAGTTGTATTAGCTGGAGAACATTGTACTGACCTGCTACTTCGCGTTCTTCGCTTTTGAGGTTCTTGAACCGCCTGGCCTGGGCCGATTGGCGTTTTAGTCGATGTAGCTGCCTGGATATTTCCTGGCGAACATCATCGACTCGTTCAAGATTGGTACGGGTATGTTCAATCCGATTTTCGGTTTCCCGGCGTTTTTCCTTGTATTTTGATATGCCGGCGGCATCCTCGATGAATGCGCGTATTTCCTCTGGTTTTGCTTCAACGATCCGGCTGACCATGCCCTGCTCAATAACCGAATAGGAGCGGGGTCCGAGGCCAGTGCCCCTGAACAAATCCATGACATCCTTGCGTCGGGATTTAATATTGTTGATCAGGTAGTCGGAAGTACCGTCTCGGGTCAATATTCGCTTGACGGAGATTTCCGAGAAACTGGCAAATTTCCCCGGTGACCTGCCATCGCTGTTATCCAGGACCAGTTCGACCGATGCCTTGCTGATTGGTTTTCTGGACGTTGAGCCGTTGAAGATGACATCAGACATACTGTCCCCTCGCAGAAGCCTTGCCGAGGTTTCACCCATTACCCAACGCACAGCATCGATTACATTGGACTTTCCGCACCCATTGGGACCCACGACACCTACCAGATGTTCTGGAAGTCGGATATCAGTGAGATCTACAAACGACTTGAAACCGGCGATCAGGATTTTCTTCAGTCGCATGGAATGATCAATTTCCTATTGATGAATTCGGGGATTACTGGCTTATATCTGTCCATTGATAATGAAGGCGTCAATTTTGAATTTTCGAATTGCATGCCTGAATTATACTTAATCTCGGCTGGCCAAATGGGCCTGTATGATGCCGGTCAGTCGAGATTGTCACTGCCATGGAGACGAAATGACAGTTTCGATTCTCTGGCTTGACGGTTATCTCTTCAGACTGGAACCGGGAGTGGAATTAGGGGCCGAATGATTCGGAATATTTTCAGTTGACTCTCCGCTCGATGGTCTCCGAATATTCCAACGCCAGCTACGTATTCCGAAAATACGACTTTTGTAAAGTGGCGACAATCATTTAGCAATTCTAATTATGGAAAGTATTTCCCGGTTGTTGTCTGTATCCATGCGGATGCTGTTGACTTTCGAGTAGTCGCCGTTCCGGGCAACCCCTCCCATCAGGTTGAGGTCGCAGGCGCTGTGCAGTGCGAACGCGAGCAGGTTGAGGGTCAGCAGTACGTTCGACAATCCCTGCTGGCCATGTCCGAAGTCGTGTTCGACAGGGTAGCCCTGGTTCCTGAGCAGGTTGAAGGTCTCGTTCTTGATCTTCCAGCGGGCGCGTCCACACCAGTTCCTCGATATTGTCGGCATCGGGCTTCCGTGAGGTGATGAAGCGGAAGCAGGCGGTGGGGCGGGATTGTCCGAGGTTGCGGAAGACCCTGCGCATGCGGCCGATCAGGTCGTCAACCAGAGGCTTCATGAGTCCCGGCCTCGACTACCATGATCCCGGCAAGGACCGCCAGACGGGTTCCGATTGCCGGACCGACAGACCACGAACCGCTTTTCATGCCCGAACACGAAAATAAGACATCACCGCAAGACAACAGGATACAGACAACAACCGGGAAATATTTTCCACAATTAGAATTGCTGGCTTCACTGATGTTTACGCAAGGATGTCGGTCTTTCGTTCTACGATATTCCCGAATCAGGCGGCTGTACGAAAATACCCAAATGCTGGTGAAAGATTGGTGGGGTGCACAGGGATCGAACCTGTGACCCGCTGATTAAAAGTCAGCTGCTCTACCTACTGAGCTAGCACCCCCATATTCGGATTTTTCCTTTCGCCAGCAATGTTTCTAACGCGTTTGAAAACCGATTGATGTTTCCTCTGATCATCTTGCAGGAAACCGGATTATACCCAAAGTCTGTTGAAATAAAAGAAAAGGAATGGCTCTTGATCAAGTTCTAGGAAACATTCGAGGGGCCCCAATGCCAAAAAGATAGAACAGCCGAACTGACTTCCACGAGAGGGAAATATCGATCATGGAACTCAAATTGGATGAACGAGTACAAAATCCGACTTGCTCGGACTTTTCTCGTAAATACAAGAATACTTTCTCGACCCTTCGAGAATCAACAGGCTATGAAGAAGTCATGGTTCATGAGTTCGGGTAGTCGAAACTGATACTAACCCTGCATACTCAGTTTCCGGGGTTTTACTGTCAGGCAGATGTTGCGCGAGTGCGGACATGTATAATTGGCAGTATGGGCTCTGCAAAAGTCTGTCATGAAAACATTGTCATCTGTCTGACGAGTGCGAGCCAGCCGCTTGATATCCATAGTAATACTCGATTATGCATAAACAAATTGATCTCTCCTGTTACGAGATAGAGAATACGACAGAAATCATCTACAACCCGAGCTATGAGCAATTGTTCGAGGAGGAAACTCGGCCAGATCTCAACTCTTTTGAAAAAGGAACCCTGACCAGCAGCAATGCGGTCAGTGTTCATACTGGCAAATTCACCGGCCGCTCGCCCAAAGACAAGTATATTGTCCGAGATGACATCACACGCGATACATTCTGGTGGTCGGATCAAGGCAGGAATGATAACAAACCCCTCGATCAGGAAAACTGGAATCGCCTGAAAACGCTGGTCGGGCGACAACTTTCATCGAAACGCCTATTCATCGTCGATGGGTTTTGCGGAGCCAATCCCAATACCCGACTGGCGGTTCGGTTTATTATGGAAGTCGCATGGCAGGCACACTTTGTGAAGAACATGTTCATCCGTCCAAACGATGAAGAGATCGAGAATTTCAAACCGGATTTCACGGTATTGAACGGTGCCAAATGCACCAACCCTGACTGGCAGGAAATGGGCATGAATTCAGAAAACTTCGTCGTTTTCAATCTAACCGAAAAAATGCAGTTGATCGGAGGAACCTGGTACGGAGGCGAGATGAAAAAGGGCATGTTTTCGATGATGAACTATTTCCTGCCACTGCGGGGCATCGCATCCATGCATTGTTCGGCAAATGCTTCAAAAACCGGTGAAACTGCAATCTTTTTCGGATTGTCTGGCACGGGCAAGACCACCCTTTCCGCCGATCCGAACCGGCGCCTGATCGGTGATGACGAACATGGCTGGGATGACGAAGGCATCTTCAATTTCGAGGGCGGTTGCTATGCAAAGACCATCGGTCTGAATAAAGAGGATGAGCCAGATATCTTCAATGCAGTACGGAGGGATGCCCTGCTCGAGAACGTAACAGTTCGCAGTGATGGCAACATCGATTACCATAATGACTCCATTACCCTGAATTCCCGGGTTTCCTACCCGATCTACCATATCGACAATATCGTGCGACCTGTGTCAAAAGGGGGTCATGCGAGTCAGGTTATCTTTCTGTCTGCAGATGCGTTTGGAGTGTTACCCCCAGTCGCAAAATTGACACAAGAGCAGACCAAATATCATTTTCTTTCCGGATTTACTGCAAAACTGGCCGGCACCGAACTGGGTATTGATGAGCCAGTTCCGACATTTTCGGCCTGTTTCGGTTCGGCATTCCTCAGTCTGCATCCAATCCGCTATGCTCAGGAGCTGGTTCGCAAGATGGAGGCCAACGGGGCAACTGCGTATCTGGTAAACACCGGTTGGAACGGAACGGGTGAACGTATTTCCATAAAGGCCACACGCCGCATCGTTTCAGCCATAGTGGAGGGTGAAATCGACACCATGCAGACTTCAGTTCTGCCGATCTTTAATTTGGCAGTTCCCGATCGTATTGAAGGTGTAGACCCTATCATGCTGGATCCCAGGAATACCTATTCAAACTCCGCAGAGTGGACTCGGAAAGCCGAACATCTGGCCAGTCTGTTCATTGAGAACTTCAGGAAATATACGGACTTGCCCGAAACCCGGAAACTGGTCGATCATGGGCCGCAACTGTCCCAATTGAGGCGGAGTACGAAACAGGACCACCAGGGAAAACCACAGGACTCCTGCGAAATGAACGTTCGAAACTGGCAGTAAAGCATACTGACTCATGTCAGAGAGGGGTGCGAAAATCCTGGATTCCGTCCATCAATGATGCACATTACAGGGCCATGATTCCTGTCTCTACTAGTTCGAGAAGCTTGGTGTGGTGCTATAATGGAACTTGACCGCCTCGGTAGATGAAGCACTATGCCGCATCAATCGGGTTATAGTCATTACAACCCCTTGGTCAATCCAGGCTTGGTGGAACGACGAGGCACCACTTCAATCAGTGCAACTGAATCACCGCTGAAACCCGGAGAATAAAAGGAGACAGTAATTCTGTCTGGAGAATATTCCAGCAGCACGTATTCAGACATGTCGAACAAACAGCATAGGATTATTCAAGACGTCTACAATGCTGCGTCGAATGAACAGTCCGCACAGGCATATGATCGATGGGCACACCAGTATGAACAGGATGTTCTCTCCTGGGGGGCCAGGTTCCCGTTTGTGGCCGCCACCGTATTCGCACGCTTTGTCGGTCTGGAGCAGGGTCCAATACTGGATGCGGGTTGTGGCACTGGATTGCAGGGTGAATTGCTTCACCTGTGCGGATATTCCGACATCGTGGGAATAGACATGTCGGAAGGGATGCTGAGTGTGGCAAGGTCGAAAGGATTCTATTCCGGGCTCTACCCGATGATACTTGGTCAAAAGCTGGACTTTGCTGATGATGCATTTGCCAATGCAATTACCACCGGAACCATTACCCCGGGTCATGCACCTCCCCATTCCTTTTTGGAGATCATCCGGGTAATCCGCAGCCATGGCAAGATCATTGCCAATATACGAACCGATGATGATGTTGATCCTTCTTATCCGGCGGCCTTGCGGGAATATGAAAGCGCCGGCTTGTGGAAGAAGATTTATGAATCGAAAGAATATCCGGCAATGCCGACAGGCGAGCCCGGGATTCTCACTACGGCCTATGTCTATGAAGTATTGTAGGAGTGTTCCCGTCACTCTCGCCAAGTTTCATTGAGTTCCGGTTTATTGATGGATGGAATCAGGCAGGCTGTCAGCGTCTTGGTTGCTCTTTGAAGGGTGTAGTCGACTCGGCCTTGAACTGTCAAAACAGCAGTTGCGGACACTTGAAATGCATATGGAGCATGTCACTAGGTGGAATCAACGAGTTAATTTGACATCGATACTCGATACTGAACAAATGATAACCCGGCATATTCTCGACTCCCTTGCTATTTTTCCTTATATCCGAGGAGCGCGATTGCTGGACATCGGAAGTGGAGGCGGTTTCCCCGGTTTACCTATTGCAATAACACGTCCCGATATTCAAACCGTACTTCTAGACAGCAGCAAGAAGAAGACTGAGTTTCTTGGCCATGTCATATCCCAGCTGGGATTGAGTAATGTCAGCGTTATCCACGAGAAAGTCGAGAACTACCGTCCAGCCCAGCCTTTTCATACCTTGATGGCACGGGCATTTGGTCCCATTGAGCGGGTTCTTGGACAAGTTCGACCTCTCTCTCAGCCCGGCAACCGGCTTCTGATGATGAAGGGGAAAAACCCTGAATTTGAAATTCGCAACCTGATTCGTGAAGGGATTCATGAGCTATCCATTGTAGAATTACAAGTCCCATATTTGGACGCAAATCGAAATCTGGTCGTCATAGAGTTTTGAATATGCATCGAACCATTGCCATTACCAACCAGAAAGGTGGTGTGGGAAAAACCACGACCGCAGTCAATCTTGCATCCACGCTAACCCATGCGGGTTACAGAGTGTTACTCGTTGACATGGATCCGCAGGGCGATGCTTCCGGTGGTAGTGGAATTATCATTAACCACCTTGAGACAAGCATCTATCAGGTATTGCTGGGCATGGCGGAAATCAGAGATGTGTTATGTCAAACTGATCATGGTTTCCATGTCGCACCATCCCATCTTGATCTGGCGGGGGCTCAGGTCGAATTGGGTGCGTTTTCGGATAAGGAATTTCGGCTGAAGCATGTCCTGGGAAAAATCGACTCGGACTATGACTTCACCCTCATTGACTGTGCGCCGACCTTGAATATTTTAACTGTCAATGCACTGGTCGCCGCTAATGAAGTGCTGGTACCGGTGCAGTGCGAATATTTGGCGCTGAAGGGTCTGTCAGACCTGATCAAGACGATCGAACTGGTTTGCGGGAAGTTGAATCCGGATTTGAAAATCGCGGGTCTGGTTCGAACCATGTATGATGTCCGTAACCGGCTTTCAATCGAGGCTTCAGAACAGCTTGACGAGCATTTTTCGGAAAACTTGTACAGGACCATAATCCCGAGAAACGTGCGGCTGGCTGAAGCACCAAGCTATGGGCAGCCGATTCTGGAGTATGACCGAAAGTGTTCAGGCTCAAAAGCCTATGTGGCATTGACCAGCGAGGTATTGAGAAAATCTCCCCAAATGATCGTCGGAGTACATGGAGGCGTAGCTGATGGCTGAGAAAAAAAGTCGCCTTGGACGAGGCCTGGGAGCCCTGCTTGACGATATCAAGACTACCACTCAGACTGTCGAAGATTCGAGAGACTTGCCGGATACCTCCATCTCGAAGTCAGGCCATCTGAAAGAAATATCGATTACCCAACTTACCCAGGGCAAATACCAGCCACGAAAGAGCTTTGCCACCCGGGAACTCGAAGAATTAGCGGAATCGATTCGTGCACAGGGAATTCTGCAACCATTGCTGGTTCGTCAACTTTCGGACCGTGAATACGAAATAGTAGCCGGAGAACGACGCTGGAGAGGGGCGCAGCTTGCCGGACTTGATACGGTTCCGGTGGTTATCCGTCAGATTGATGATCAGGCCGCGATGGCGGCAGCACTGGTTGAAAACATCCAGCGTCAGGATCTCAATGTACTGGAAATGGCAAGAGGCTTTAAGCGCTTGCTGGACGAGTTCAAACTGACCCATGATGAGGTGGCCGGTGTTGTTGGATGTTCAAGATCTCATGTCACCAACTTGACCAGGCTGCTCAATCTCGATAACAAGCCTTTGGAGCTTCTCCAGGAAGGCAGGCTGGAGATGGGTCATGCCCGAACCCTGTTGGCATTATCGGAGCCTCAGCAAAAGCAAGTGGCCCTGAAAGTTGTCAAGAAGGGACTGTCGGTCAGGCAAACGGAAGCCCTGGTCAAGCAGTTGTTGAAAACCGGCAATGACCAGGGAAAGCCAGACAGGAAACAGAAACTGAATCGGGATATTTTGAATACTGTGGAATCCCTGTCGACCAGGATTGGTGCCAGGGTCGATATCCAGCATGGCACGGACAAGGGTAAACTCATCATTCACTATCATTCTCTGGATGAACTGGATGGCATCATTGAGCGCATAAAATAATGCTGTGTGAGAGGTATTGGTGGACGAGAGGAAATCCTGAAAGGGCAGTTCTTCTCGACAATGCGTATTCAGTCGTTACGGCATTGGAACGGAGCTTCTGATTCATCCCGTTGTCTTCATGAGGCATTCTGGCCTTATTTGTGCTTTGCAATGCCGCCGCGCATCAAATATCATGAATTTTCGCCTGTCCATTAGCTGGGTGAAGTCCATGAAACGACCCAATTTCATCCTGATTTGTACTGACTAGCAACGGTCTGAGAGCATGGGGTGCTACGGAAACTCTTTGGCGAGAACCCCGAACACCGTTCCATCGTCCGTGATGGCGCCAGATTTGATCGTCATATCACGCCAATGCAGATATGTTCTCCAAGTCGGGCCACTATGGTCACTGGTCTTTATCCCAGACGCCTTGGGCTGGTCGTGAACGGCATGTTCTTGCCAGAAAGTGTACCGACATTGCCTGCGGCTTTGTCCGCGAACAGATACCGAACGCGTGGCGTGGCAAGCAACATCTGTAACTGCTGCTCGCTCCGGCTGATCGCAATATGCCGGATTCCCGTGCGTTCTGGGAGAAACTGGATTCAGTGGATTGGAATGGGCCGTATTACGGCTATCAGACGGTTGACCTGCTACTGGGAGAATCCGATACTGCGCATCTGGCCGGTCACTATGCGAACTGGCTGAAAGAGGTTGCACCAGGTGAATGGCGCCAGCTACTGTCGGAATACGCTAGTGGACCGGTGCCGGAGGATCTTGAAGAGATATGGCAAAGTGCAATGCCCGTTGAATTGCACTACAACACCTGGATTAGCGACCTTGCCGTGTCTTTTCTTGATTCAATGGCAATTGCTGACGGAGGCGGCAGGCAGCCATTTTACCTGTTTGTTTCCTATCCCAACCCTCATCACCCGTTCGACCCGCCTTCCGAGTATGCCGCCCGATACGATTGGCAGTTAATGCCGATGCCGGCAGGAGATGGAAAGAGTCTCAGATCATTGCTGAAAGGAGCTTCGACCGGTTTCAGGGAGTTCAATTTAGGCGAGCATCATCCAACGGCCAGAAAGGATTTGTACAATCAGATGGTACAGACCCGGAAATGGTGCCTGACGCACTACCCGGAACATCCCGAATGGGATGAACTGTTTGATCTTGAGACGGACCCCGGTGAGCATGTCAACCTGTTTCAGTCTCCCCCCATGGCACCGCTTGTGAAAGATCTCTCGTCAATCCTCAAGGAGAGGTTGCCTCCTGAACCAAATATTGGAAACGAGGCAATCTGCAAGTGGTAACCAAAACGCCTCCAATCCCCGGTTGATGCTTTGCTATCCTTTATCGGGGTGTCTTGGCTAATGCCGTCAGACAACTCTGAAGGATCAAGCTTGCCTTGATGTGCCCGAAGGATAGTCGGATCGTACAGGCTACGTCGACAAGTTCGCTGTACAATCGCCCTGGCGTGCGATCATGGATTTGCCGGAAGACGATATATTCCCAATGCATTTTCAAGGCAAATCTGGCCAAAACCTGCCGATTTTCAATAGCTGTTTACGACACGACATGACCAGTGAATGTCTGCCTTGCGTGTTGCATTCCCCGAAAATCCGATTGCTTCAGACTCGTTTCACGTTGGACAACTTTGGGTTGAAGTTTTTCAGACCTTTTCATACAATACTCTGCTCTTGATAAAGATCGTTTGACAATACGGCAATGCTGGGTGATTCCGAGTCTGGACGACACGATCTCAACAGGACTGTCAGGCAGATATTGCTGATACAGAGTGTAGTAGCCTCAATCGTATTGATGGCTTTTGCGGCTTACTTCGCGCTCGGGGGATTGGAGAACGTGGCGACTGGCTTGATCGCGGCAGGTTATGGGTCGATGCTGGCCTTGATCGGGACGGTGATTAGCGCACGCAGTGTACGACTCTCCAGCGATTTTGCGGTGACTGGCAGCAATATGGTGATGGTGCCGATTTTCTCCGGGCTGGTGCTGAAGCTGATCGTTATGGGTGGGGGTATCGGACTTGGGCTGGTTTTGCTGGGTCTTGATGCGATACCTCTTTTGGTGGCATTTGCCGTGGTCAAGATGGGCAGTATGTTTACAATATTGGTTCAGCCAATCGTAAAAAATTAGTTTCGGATCGAGAACAAGTCGCAAAACGTAATAGAACAGGGACTACAATTCAATTGCCCGTGTGCATTGAATGAAACATGGTCGCAGAACAGGCTAACCGCAAATCGCTCAGGCCCCCTTCCTGACCAACCCTTAGTCATATGGCAGCATCAGAAAATATCACCTCCAGCGAATTTATTCGCCACCATCTAACCAACCTGACCCTTGGCCGGCATCCGGATGGTTCATGGGGGATTGCGCACAGTGCTGCTGAAGCCGGGCAAATGGGATTCATGGCCGTGCATCTTGACAGTCTGTTCTGGTCTTTTGTACTGGGTGCCCTGTTTCTCTGGATGTTCCGTAGCGTTGCCATCAGGGTGACGGCCGATACCCCCGGTGGTCTCCAGAATTTTTGTGAGTGGCTATGCGAGTTCGTGGATGAGAATGTGCGTGGCTCCTTCACCTCAAAGAATGATCTGGTGGCACCCATGGCCCTGACCCTGTTTTGCTGGATTTTTCTAATGAACCTCATGGACCTGATTCCAGTCGAGATCATCCCACGCATCCTGCAGCTGTTCGGCGTTCATTATCAGAAAATCGTGCCCACCACGGATCCAAATATTACTTTCGGATTGGCACTCAGTGTATTTGGGCTGATTATTTACTACAGCATCAGGGTCAAGAGCCCGCTTGGATTTGCCGCGGAATTGACCATGCATCCATTTCAAGCAAAAAATCCATTGCTCAGGATTCTGTTCATGCCAATCAATTTTTTCCTTGAGTTTGTGAGTCTGGTCTCCAAGCCCATATCGCATTCCTTGCGATTATTCGGTAACATGTATGCTGGCGAAATGATATTTATCCTGATTTCGTTAATGTACGGAACCAGCGTCGTACTGACCCTGTTTGGCGGGGTCTTGCAGTTTGTCTGGGCAGTCTTCCATATTCTGGTCATTACTCTGCAGGCCTTTATCTTCATGGTGCTGGCAATTGTCTACATGGACATGGCACATCAGCACCACTAAACGCAAAATATCCTATTTGGTAATATTTTTCACTTCAATTCAATTGACTATTCGGAGAAGTAGATGGAACAAGCACTTTTGTACATTGCCGGAGCGATCATGATGAGTTTTGGCGCAGTGGGCGCCGCCATCGGTATCGCCATACTTGGCGCACGATATTTGGATGGTGCGGCACGCCAGCCCGAGCTGATCCCGATGCTGCGTACCCAGTTCTTTATCGTGATGGGCCTGGTTGATGCCGTACCCATGATCGCCGTTGGTATATCCATGTATGTGCTATTTGCAGTCGCATAGCCTGCAAAGGCGGCATCACATGAAGTTTTAGACCGAGGCCACAACAATGAACCTAAACTTGACCTTGGCATTTCAGGTGTTGTTCTTCATCATTTTCGTCTGGTTTAGCAAACGCTTTGTCTGGACACCGATTGTCGGCGCCCTGAATGAACGAAAAACCCGGATCGCTGATGGCCTGGCCGCTGCTGAACAAGGCCAGATAGCCGAACAGGAAGGTCGTCAGAAGGCCGAAGAGGTGATTGATGAGGCTAGGCAACAGGCAAGCGAAATCATCAACAAGGCTGAAAAATACGGGAGTGAACTGGTTGAACAGGCCAAACGGAACGCACGTGAGGAGGAAGGAAAAATTCTCACCGCAGCCCGGGCTGAAATCGATACGGAAATTAATCGTGCCCGGGAAAGCCTGCGTCAGCAGGTTGGTGAGTTGGCGGTGGCGGGTGCCAGGCAGATTCTCAAGAAAGAGGTCGATGCCAGCGCCCATGCGAAGCTGCTTGATGATCTGGCCGCCAAGCTTTGAGATGTCGGACTCCGGTTAATTCAAGATGCCGTCACAAAGCAACATAGCCAGACCCTATGCGCAGGCATTGTTTCAGTTGGCCCTGGAAGAAGGCCGTCTGGCCGCCTGGCATGATCAATTGCAGTGGCTGGCTCTGGTTGCGGATGATCCGCAACTGAAGGAATTGGCAGCAAGTCCAAATATCTCCCCAGCCCAAGTCATTGGACTGATTCATGAGGTTTCGGGTGACCACCTGGACCGGCATGGACGGAATCTGGTGCAGTTGATTGTGCAAAATGGCCGTCTTTCAGTACTCGGTGAAATAGCAGATGCTTATACAGAATTGCGTGCAGAAGCAGAAAAAACCATAACTGCCTCAATGATCACGGCCACCCCGATAGGCGAGGGCCAGCGGCAGAGTTTCCAGAGCGCGCTCAAGAACAAACTAGGTCGGTCGGTCGAACTGAAATTTGAAGTAGATGAAGAGTTGATCGGCGGGGCAGTAATCCGTGCTGGAGACTGGGTCGTCGATGGATCAGTCAAGACCCAGCTTGATCGGCTAGTAGGAGCCATCGGTTCCTGATCAACCAGGCAAAAAGAATTCAGAGGAATTATTGACATGTCGATACAGTTGAACCCATCCGAAATCAGCGAACTGATTAAGGATCGTATCAAGAATTTTGAATCTGGTGCAGAGGCCCGTACCGAAGGCACGGTAGTGATGCTGACTGACGGTATTGCGCGGATTCACGGGCTGAGCGAAGCCCTGCAAGGAGAGATGCTGGAATTTCCCGGCAATACTTTCGGACTGGCCCTGAATCTTGAGCAGGATTCGGTTGGTGCAGTCATTATGGGTGACTATAAGCATCTTTCGGAAGGTGATACCGTCAAGTGTACGGGTCGTATTCTCGAAGTGCCGACCGGTGAGGCGATGCTGGGAAGGGTCGTCAATGCCCTTGGCCAGCCAATTGACGGAAAAGGCCCAATCGAGTCGACACGAACTTCCCCGATCGAGAAAATTGCTCCCGGGGTCATTGCCCGTAAATCCGTTGACCAGCCAGTGCAGATTGGATTAAAGTCGATTGACTCGATGGTGCCGATCGGACGCGGTCAGCGCGAATTGATCATTGGTGATCGACAGACCGGTAAAACGGCAGTTGCCATTGATGCGATCATCAACCAGAAAGGTACCGGAATCAAGTGTATCTATGTCGCCATTGGTCAGAAGGCATCCAGTATCGCGGGTGTGGTGCGCAAGCTTGAAGAGCACGGTGCAATGGAGCATACCATTGTGGTCGCTGCCGCAGCTTCGGATTCTGCAGCCGAACAGTACATTGCACCGTATGCCGGCTGTTCCATGGGTGAGTTCTTCCGTGACCATGGGCAGGATGCGCTAATCATCTATGATGATCTGACCAAGCAGGCCTGGGCATATCGGCAAATTTCCCTGTTGCTGAAACGGCCTCCGGGACGTGAGGCCTATCCCGGCGATGTGTTCTACCTGCATTCACGGCTTCTTGAACGCGCATCACGAATTACCGTAGAGGAAGTCGAGAAGCGCTCCGGGGGCGGTGGAACCGGAAATACCGGATCCCTGACCGCATTGCCGATTATTGAAACCCAGGCGGGTGATGTATCCGCCTTTGTTCCGACCAATGTGATTTCAATCACCGATGGCCAGATTTTTCTTGAGACGGACTTGTTCAATGCCGGCATGCGCCCTGCAATCAATGCAGGTCTGTCGGTATCCCGGGTGGGGGGCGCGGCTCAGACCGGCATCATCAAAAAGCTTGGTGGCGGTATCCGGCTCGCTCTGGCCCAGTATCGGGAACTGGCCGCGTTTTCGCAGTTTGCCTCGGATCTCGACGAAGCCACCCGACGTCAACTGGAGCGCGGAGAAAGGGTCATGGAGATGATGAAACAGCCACAATATCAACCGATGTCCGTGGCAGAGATGGCGTTTTCGCTGTATGCCGTGAATGAAGGCTATCTGGACGATCTGCAGGTATCGGAGGTAGTCCCGTTTGAAGCCGCCATGCAGGCCTATCTCAAGTCCAGTCATGCCGAACTGGTGGACTCGATCAATGCCAATCCGAACTATAGCGATGAAGTTGCGGACAAAATGAGTGCGGCGATCGAGGACTTCAAGAAAAATGGCAGCTGGTAAACCAGCGGACGAGAAGAAACAGGATTGATCAGTCATGTCGGGCGCAAAAGAAATACGCAACCAGATCAAGAGTATCGGGAGCACCCGAAAAATCACCAAGGCCATGGAAATGGTGGCGGCCAGCAAAATGCGGCGTGCCCAGGAGCGTATGTACGCTGCACGCCCGTATGCGGAAAAAATGCGTCAGGTTGTGTCACACATGAATGAGGCGAATCTGGAATACAGGCACCCTTATCTGATCACACGGGACGAGATCAAGAGTGTTGGCTTTATCGTGGTCTCGAGTGACCGAGGACTGTGTGGAGGATTGAACGTCAATGTCTTTCGCAAGGCGGTTGGCGCAATGTCGGAGTGGCATGACAAGGGTGTTGATGTGAGGCTGGTGACCATCGGCAAGAAGGCGAGCGCCTACTTCAATCGTTTTAATGCCGAGATCGCTGGTGAAGCGATCGGACTTGGCGATGCACCTCGTCTTGAGGTATTGATCGGGGCCATCAAGGTGGTTATGGATGCGTATATGGAGGGCGAAGTTGACCGACTGTTTATTGTCAGCAATAACTTTGTCAACACCATGACACAGGCACCGGATGTGGAGCAGCTGATTCCGATTGCATCGACAATCAGGAACTCAGGGCATCAGCATTGGGACTACATCTATGAACCGGAGTCCAGGGAAATCATTGATCTTTTTATGGACAGGTATATCGAATCCCTGATTTATCAGAGGGTGGCTGAAAATTCAGCCTGTGAGCAGGCTGCCAGAATGGTGGCCATGAAGGCGGCTACCGACAATGCCGGAAAGCTGATTGATGACCTGCAACTGGTTTACAACAAGGCCAGACAGGCAGCAATCACCCAGGAGCTTTCAGAGATTGTGGGCGGAGCTGCCGCCGTATAGCCGCAAGCTTTAATGAATAGAAAACTGAATTAATTTTAAGAGGCGTTTGAACCATGAGTTCAGGAAATATCGTAGAGATCATAGGCGCAGTTGTGGATGTCCAGTTTCCAAGGGACTCCGTGCCCAAAGTGTATGATGCGCTGAAAATTGACTCGGCGGGCTTGACCCTTGAAGTCCAGCAGCAAATGGGAGACGGTGTGGTCCGCTGCATTGCAATGGGTTCTTCGGATGGTTTGAAAAGGGGGCTTGACGTGAGTAATACCGGTGCCCCGATTTCGGTTCCGGTCGGTGCCGGGACGCTGGGCCGCATCATGGATGTGCTGGGAGATCCGGTTGACGAGGCTGGCGAGATCAAGTCGGATATCCGCATGCCAATTCACCGACCCTCACCAACCTATGAAGAACAGGCGGCCAGCGTCGAATTGCTCGAAACCGGAATCAAGGTGGTTGACCTGATCATGCCGATTGCCAAAGGCGGAAAGATTGGACTGTTCGGTGGTGCCGGGGTCGGCAAGACAGTTACCCTGTTGGAGCTGATCAACAACATTGCGACCGCCCACAGTGGACTGTCAGTATTTGCCGGGGTCGGAGAGCGAACCCGGGAGGGCAACGACTTCTATCACGAAATGCAAGAAGCCGGTGTGGTGAATGTAGAAAACCCGGAAGAATCCAAGGTTGCAATGGTATATGGGCAAATGAATGAGCCTCCGGGTAACCGGCTTCGAGTGGCCTTGTCGGGGTTGACCATGGCTGAATATTTCCGGGATGAAGGCCGTGATGTACTGATGTTTATCGATAATATTTATCGCTACACGCTGGCGGGAACCGAAGTCTCGGCATTGTTAGGAAGAATGCCATCTGCAGTAGGCTATCAACCGACTCTTGCGGATGAAATGGGAGCACTGCAGGAACGCATCACTTCGACCAAGACCGGATCGATTACCTCGTTTCAGGCAGTATATGTTCCGGCTGACGACTTGACTGATCCATCACCGGCCACCACTTTTGCGCATCTGGATGCCACGCTGGTTCTGTCGAGACAGGTTGCCGAGCTTGGCATCTATCCGGCAGTTGATCCACTTGATTCGACTTCGCGCATCCTTGATCCTCTGGTAATCGGTAACGAGCATTATGAAACGGCTCGAGCGGTGCAGGGTATTTTGCAGCGGTACAAGGAATTGCAGGACATCATCGCGATCCTGGGCATGGATGAATTATCCGAAGAAGACAAGCAGGCTGTTGGTCGGGCCCGACGTATGCAGCGGTTTCTCTCGCAGCCTTTCACGGTTGCCCAGACGTTTACCGGAACTCCCGGGAAATACGTAAGTCTGAAGGAAACCATCAAGGGCTTTCAGGGTATTGTGGATGGCGAATATGATCATCTACCGGAACAGGCCTTCTACATGGTCGGAGGCATTGATGAGGCCGCTGAAAAGGCCAAGACCCTGAGTTAGTTCATGGAATCGTTTACCCATGTCCACCATCAGAGTTGAAATCGTCAGTGCCGAGCAGGAGATCTGGTCGGGAGAGGGAACAATGGTATTCGTTCCGGGCATTGCAGGTGAACTCGGGATTGCACCCCGTCATGCACCACTAATCACAAGGTTGGCGTCCGGGGATGTGCGAGTGCAGATGGAAGATGGCGAGCAGCAGTTTTTCTTCATTATGGGAGGGCTGCTGGAGGTGCAACCGAATCTGGTTACGGTATTGTCCGATACTGCGATGCGTGGAGAAGACCTGGATGAGGAAGCCGCGCAGGCTGCGATGAAGCGGGCAGAGGAGCAATTCAAGGGTGCGAGCATTGGTGACCAGGATTATGCCGACATGAAGGCGGAACTTGCCGCTTGGGCAGCTCAGATCCGTGCTATCGAGAAACTCAAGAAGATACGAGGCTGACGATAGTGGAACCGCAATGGATAGCGTTATTTTTCGAGGTCCTTGCGGTACAGGCGCGTTACAAGGCTTGATGTGTCGTATCGATTGCCCCCGGTAGCCTGTATTTCTGCATAATACCCGTCAACAGTTTTCGTGATCGGCAGTTCCGAACCGTTTTTTTTTGCCTCATCCATACAAAGCCCCAAATCCTTGCGCATCCAGTCAACAGCGAAACCAAATTCAAACTCGTTTCTGAGCATGGTCTGATTACGGTTGATCATCTGCCACGAACTGGCTGCCCCCTTTGAGATGACTTCAAAGACCTGATTGCAGTCAAGCCCTGCGTTCACCCCAAATGCCAGTCCTTCCGACAGGCCCTGCACAAGACCTGCAATGCATATCTGGTTGACCATTTTGGTCAGTTGTCCAGAACCGCTGTTGCCCATCAGCATCACGGACTGGGCGAAGCAGTCGATCAGGGGCCTGGCCTTGTCGAAGGCAGATTGATCTCCTCCAGCCATAACCGTCAGAATTCCGTTTTCCGCTCCAGCCTGACCGCCCGAGACCGGTGCGTCAAGAAAGTCGAAGCCCTGTTGTCTGGCCAGTTCGTAGAGTTCGGTAGCGACCGTTGCCGATGCCGTTGTATGATCAACAAACACGGCGCCCTTTTTCATATTTGAGAAAGCACCTCCCTCGCCAATGGTGACACTTCTCAAGTCATCATCGTTGCCAACACAGCAGAATACGAAATCTGCATCCCGAGCCGCTTCTGCGGGTGTAATCGCATACGTTCCGGCATATTCTCCTGACCACTTTTCGGCTTTGGATGTGGTTCGGTTATAAACGCATACCGAATGACCGTTGTTTGACAGATGTCCGGCCATGGGATAACCCATGACTCCGAGACCGATAAAGGCTAATTTCAAGTTACTCATGTCAATATTCTGGTGTGGCTACGGCTGGAGCAGTCCTAGTGGGTAGCCATTGGTGGGTCAGATCAGGTTCTGATATTATGGCATATTACCCACAGTCTTGAAAGTTCGTGTGCAAATCTACTCGCATATGGCAGTTTTGCGGCCCTGTGGAGCATGTATGATGCCCAGGAGTGTTGTTTTGGGGCTGGCAAACCGCTCACCCGATGGCTGGTGCCTGTATAAAACAATATTTTCTTCCAACAATACAATAATTTAAATAGATTTTATACATGTTTTCTGATTCCTGTTCTGGATGCTGAGGGTTGTATGACTTGTATATCTCCAAGTTGCGTAAAAGTCGTTGTATATCTGTATTTTTGCATGGAATGGAAACGGAATCGCATTGCGCATCCGGTCGGGACAACGGGAGGTCATTCGCCCTTCCTTGCCTGACGGAATCCTCTCCGGGGATGCCCGGAAAGAATATCCTCCCCGGCCACCGGAACATGATCCGGATATCATGTTGCAACAAGGGTTCTCTTGATCAGATTCGACGCATCAGCAGCACAATCAGCAACAGCAGGGAAAGAACAGGCAGACTTGCTCCCAGCACCGGTGGAATGCCTCCCGCCAGCACTGCGTAGCCAAATCCCCGGTTGGCAACATGGAATGCGATACCGACCATTATTCCCAGAACCAGATTTCGACCGAGATTGCCAGAACGTAGATTGGTAAATACAAAGGGTACGGCAAGGGCGACCATCGTGGCAATAGCCAGTGGAAGCATGATCTTGGTCCACAGGGCCAGTGCGAATTGATCGTAGTTTTGTTGATTGGCCTTGAGATGTGAGATATAGCGTCTCAATTGGCCAAAGGACAACTGATCCGTTTGAGTCAGAAATGCAGATAAAATCTCCGGTGTGATCGTTGTCTTCCAGATGGATTGCGGAACCAGGGTTACGGTTAAACCCCCATTTTCATCAAGGGTAGCGATACGGGATTTTTGAAGTACCCAAGAGTTGTCATCAAAACGTCCCTGCCAGGATTCAACCATGACCTGTAAGGAGTCGTCTGAATCAAACACAAAAGATTTCATGTCTAGCAGGGTCAGATCAGGAAGTATTTCCCGGATTGTGGTGTAGGTATTCCGGTCACGCATCCAGACTCCCTGGCCGCCAGGCTGCTCGATATCGATGTTGAGTGCATGAGCACGTTCATGTTCTGCATGATTGCGGGACGGTGGAGCCACAAATTCACCAACGACCAGACAGAAAACTACGAACAGTGCTCCCACCTTGAGGACTGATCCGGTGATTTTCAGCATTGAAGAACCACTGGTTCGCATGGCTGTAAGTTCGCTGTTTCTGGCAAGTATGGATAATCCGATGATCGTCCCAAGCAGGGTAGACATTGGAAACAGTTCATACAAGGTGCTAGGGGTCAGTAACGCCACATAGAGAACCGCCTCGGCGAGGCCAAAACTTCCTTGCCCGATCGTTTCAATCTGATCAAGGAAATTGATAAATGTGTACAGACACAACAGAACTCCGGTAGTGATCAGGGTGTATTGAAGGATGATCCGCCCCATATATC
Organism: Gammaproteobacteria bacterium; assembly: GCA_022822625.1. Taxonomy (GTDB): domain Bacteria; phylum Pseudomonadota; class Gammaproteobacteria; order Arenicellales; family Poriferihabitantaceae; genus Poriferihabitans. Next base: position 32,863 of record JAJEAV010000009.1, read on the forward strand.
GGTCAAGTATATTTATCATGAGGGTTTCAGGGGCATGAGCCGGATATTCTGATAACGGATATAGAACAGGAATGTGCCAATAACCAAAAACGCAAGATGCGTCAGCCAGAGTATGGCCTGCGGTGAAAGCGGCCCCTTGCCCGCTAATGTGGTTGTTACACCCAGCATATTCGAATACAGGAAATAGACCAGAAATGCAAACAGCATGCTGAGAAACCTGCCTTTTTGGTAGGATGGGGATGTTAATGAGAGAGCCAGCAGAAGCAGCACTCCGAGCATAAAGATCTTGGATAACCGCCAGTGCAATTCCACACGGGTTTGTGGGTCTTGTCCATCAAGCAGGGAAGACGTAGGACGGTTCTTGATGGGCACATGCAAAAATTGAGCATTCGGTTTTCCCAAGTGTGCCGAATAGGTTTCAAAGCTGGCGACCGAAAAGGCATCCTCGTTTGCATTGATCATGTACTGGGAGCCGTCTTTCAGAACCAGCAAATCATTATCGGTTGCCTCATTAATGTCCACATAACCCGCCTTGGCTATGATAACCTCGTTGTTTTCCTTGTCGCCACTATACAGAAAGATGTCAGAAAACATGCCGGTATCAGGGTCTTTTCCGGTAATAAAGTAGACCCAGGAACTCCCCCGGACTTGATGAAACTCTCCAACACTGATGCCAATGATATCGGAACGACTTCTGAAATCATGTTCGATATTGTCACCGACCTGTCCTGCGAGTGGCCCCAGATAGAGTGAGAACGTACCAACGATAGTGCCGGAAATGATAAACAGGGCCATTGCAGGTTTCAGGAAGCTGGCAAGCCCAATTCCCAAAGTGTTAAGTGCGGTCATTTCGCGGTCACTAATCCAGCGACCCAGAACCAGCAGTACCGACAGGTAGAGCGAGAGCACTAGAATGACGTCAAGATAGGAGACTAGTTTCAGTGCTAACAACACAAACACACTTTCTATTGGTATGTTTCCATCCGTTACTGAACCGAAAAATCCGACCAGTCGAGTCACGGAGAATATGGTAGTGATGATGATGGTGACGGCTACCCAGGTATTGGTAGTCTCCCGAACAAATGCCTGTTGGATAATCATTGGAGAATTATCGTATCGTGTTATCCAATGTGCTATTACACTATTCTTGCTGTTACATATTCATGCGCGCAAGAACCATAGCGTGTCGGCCTCAGGGATTGGGCCAGTTGTACGGCGAGGGGCGTTGACATTCGTTGCTCCTATGGCCTGCGAAAAGATATAGGGCTAATGTTGTACATAATTCCTGCTCATTGCTTCAGTTAAGATGGTGTTTGATGTCTTTCCGGAGCCGCCAACTTTTGTGGCTATAGGATTTACAGGCTCTGGTTCATTGTATTTCAACGTTTCAATGGTTGTCCAGAAAACCCTTGAGTTATTCGGGTCGGGTTGGACGGAGAGACATTCAGTAATCTCTCGACCTCAAGCCGTTTCCAGTTATGTTGCTGGGGTCGGAAATATTGGAGGGCCTTGCATAGGTATATCCGACGATAGCTCCTCTCAATGCGAATCCCGGCTTGTTTGCCTCGATCATATAGAGGGCGATGTTCTCAGAATGGAAAATGAGACGAGTCATGAATCCAGCATGGTCTGCATGATGTCAGGCTACCTGATGAGTTGTCCAGTATATAATTCCCATCTCAATCCATTTAATGACTATGGGCACATTATGCCTGCAATATAACGGTTGATTTGTTCAACATGATCGGGAGCAATTACTTGTGAGCCAAAGCAGCAACAATTCATTTGATAGTTTTTCCACACTTGAAGTTTCCGGAAAGAGCTACGGTTATTTTAATCTGAGCTCGGAAAAAATATCAGGACTCGGAGATATTTGTTCCTTACCGAACTCCATCAAGGTTCTGCTCGAAAATCTGCTCAGACATGACGACGGATCCGACAACTCACGCAAGGACATTGAAGTCGTAGCCAACAGTGCTACAAATTATCTAAGACATGAAATTGCCTATTATCCTGCCCGTGTGTTGATGCAGGATTTTACCGGTGTTCCGGCAGTCGTTGATCTCGCAGCCATGCGCGATGCGTTGGTCAAGGCCGGCGTCAACCCTGAGAAGATCAATCCGCTTTCACAAGTCGACCTGGTGATTGATCATTCCGTAGTGATCGACAGATTTGCCTCGAATTCCGCATTTGCAGCCAATGTCGATCTGGAGATGCAGAGAAATGCCGAGCGTTATGCTTTCCTGAAATGGGGTCAGGGTGCCTTCAACAATTTCAGGCTTGTACCTCCGGGCACTGGAATCATTCATCAGGTGAATCTGGAATATATCGCACGTGCTATATGGACACGGGATCAGGACGGACAGGTCATTGCCTTTCCGGATACGCTTGTGGGTACAGACAGCCATACTACCATGATCAATGGTCTCGGTGTCTTGGGTTGGGGAGTTGGAGGTATCGAGGCTGAAGCAGCGATGCTGGGTCAGGCTATTCCAATGCTCATTCCTGAAGTAGTCGGATTTGAATTGAGCGGAAAACTCGAGGACGGGATTACTGCTACCGATCTGGTATTGCGCATTGTGCAAATGCTTCGCGAGCATGGCGTAGTCGGCAAGTTTGTCGAATTCTATGGATCGGCACTGGATAACTTGCCGTTGGCTGATCGGGCGACTATTGCCAACATGGCACCCGAATATGGAGCAACCTGTGGATTTTTTCCCATTGACCGGAAAACCATCGAATATCTCGAACTCAGTGGCCGGGATAAGGAAGTTACGTGTCTCGTTGAAGCATATTGCAAGGCCCAGGGCATGTGGCGTGAATCCGGTACCCCAAATCCGGTTTTCCAGTCTGCACTGCATCTTGATCTGGGTGAAGTTAGACCAAATCTGTCTGGTCCCAGCCGTCCACAGGATCGGGTCCCCATGCCACAATTGCGGGAAGCCACTGAAGAGTTTATCACTGCGAATGTCGAGAAAGATCAAGTCGAAGCAACATTTCAAAGCGGCGATGATTTCAAGATGACTCATGGAGACGTGGTTGTTGCCGCAATTACATCCTGTACCAACACCTCGAATCCGGCCGTTATGATTGGAGCTGGTCTGGTCGCGAAAAAGGCATCAGAGCGGGGACTCAGTCGCAAACCATGGGTTAAGACATCTCTTGCCCCGGGATCCAAAGTGGTCACCGAATATCTGGAAAAAGCAGGTTTGCAAACCTATCTGGATGAAATGGGATTCAATGCCGTAGCAATTGGCTGCACAACCTGTATCGGAAATTCGGGACCTCTTCCTGAACCGGTTCATAACACCATCAAGGATAATAATCTGGTGGTCTCATCGGTGCTCTCGGGCAATCGTAATTTCGAAGGACGTATCCATCCCCTAGTCAAGGCAAACTGGTTGGCCTCCCCACCTTTGGTGGTTGCCTATGCATTGGCAGGTACCACTCGAATTAATCTGGACAGCGAGCCCATCGGTAAAGATCGGGATGGTAATGATGTCTTCTTGCGCGAGCTCTGGCCGAGCAATGATGAAGTGACAAACGAGATCGGCAAAATCGATAAATCCATGTTTATTGAAAAATATGCCAATGTGTTTGAAGGAGATGACAAGTGGCAGGCGATCCCTGCAGGTTCAGGTACTACCTACTCTTTTCCGCCGGAGTCGACTTATATTCAGCTTCCTCCGTTCTTTGACAAGATTTATACCAGTGGCAAGGACCAGAATATTATGGGTGCCAGGGTTCTCGCGATGCTGGGTGATTCGGTAACCACAGATCACATTTCTCCGGCAGGTTCCATTGCTCAAGGCAGCCCTGCCGCGAAATACCTGATCTCCAGAGGAGTTGAACCAAGAGATTTCAACTCTTATGGATCAAGGCGTGGCAATCATGAAGTAATGATGCGTGGCACATTTGCCAATATTCGTATCCGTAACGAACTGGTTCCGGAGGTTGAAGGAGGGTATACCTGCCTGCCTGATTCAGAAGAAGTGTTGCCTATCTATGATGCTGCGATGTACTACATGGAGCGAGGCATTCCTTCAGTGGTGATTGCGGGCAAGGAATACGGCACTGGATCGAGTAGGGATTGGGCTGCCAAGGGAGCATTGTTGTTGGGCATTAAGGCCGTGATCGTAGAGAGCTATGAAAGAATCCACCGCTCGAATCTGGTTGGCATGGGTGTCCTACCGTTGCAATTCATGCCGGGCGAGGACCGAAAGGTACACAAGATCAAGGGTTCAGACACCATTGATATACTTGGACTGGATGGTGAACTGACCCCTGGTCAAGTGTTTGAGGCCAATATCAATCGGGCTGATGGGTCAGTCGAAAAGATCCAGCTGAAGTCCAGAATCGATACGGCAATCGAGGTTGAATATTTTCTCTCGGGTGGGGTCCTGCATTATGTGCTCAATCGGATTCGAGACAGTGTTTGTACGGAAGTTGCAGGTTAGTTCCCCATGCATTGATTTCAGCATTGCAGTGAAATTTCCTCATGGAAGACGTGGTTAACTACCCCAACACTGTTTTTGGGCCTGCTTGCTGGATATGGATGGAATATTTGCTACTGGTTTGTCAGTGACCAGGGCTACGCCAGTGTCATGGAAATCAAGACCGGGCGTGTTGAAAGTCCCGGACTTTTTACCCGTCCTCATGTACTCAAAAACCGTCTTGATTCCAAGCAATGCCATTCGAGCAGGGTACTGCATGGCAGTGGCATCAATCGCCCCTCGCGCAATTTTCTTGACTCCTGAACAGCCACCGTCAATAGTCACAATTATGACTTCTTTCTCCTTGCCGAGTGCCTCCAATGCTGAATAGGCTCCGAATGCTGCCGGCTCATTGATCGTGTAAACCAGATCAATATCCGGGTATTTCTGCATCAGGGTCATTAAGGCAGTCCGGCCACCCTCTTCAGTGCCGTTTGTTATGCCGCTGCCAATGATACGAGAGTCATCTTCATCGTACTTGATGTCAGGGTTCCTTATGTCGATTCCGAAACCCGAAAGGAATCCTTGATTGCGTAAAACATCCACGGTTATCTGGTTTTCGTATCCATCCAGCATTGCAATTCTTGCATGATTTGCAGAGTCTCCCATTCGTGCTCTCGCCCATTGCCCGATTAGCTCTCCTGCCTTGAAGTTATCGGTTGCAAAAGTTGCATCAACGAGTTCCGGCGGGTCAAACGGGGTGTCGAGCGCAACGATCATTGCACCCGCTTCCCGTGCCTTGATGATGCTCTCAGCAAGTAATGCGGGATCTGAAGGGGTGATCAAGATTCCCTTGACACCTGCCTCCAAGAGCATTTCAATCGCTTCGACCTGTGCGTCGGTGTCGCCATCAAAACTGCCCGAGAACGTTTTCAATTCAAGATTGAGGTCACGGGATTTATCGAGTGCTGTGCGTTCTATAGCGAGGAAGAACGGGTTGGCATCAGACTTGATGATTAGCCCTGCGACTAGGTCTGCGGCCAAAGCGGGGGGCATGGAGATAACCAGCACCAATACAAGTATAGCAGGCAGACGCTTGAAAATACTGATAGTCATTTCGAATGGTTGCAGGAGAGGTTTCCCTATGGATGATAACACTTTGATCCGGCAGTGCGTGTCATACACCAGATGATAATAGTCACTTAACATGGATAACGCTTCATTTATCACCAACTCGGAAAGAAATACCCAGCTTTTTCTGTTATCCCTGTTTATTCAGTCAGATGACGCAGTCAAAAATTAGCCCTGTGCTGCTTGATTAGCAATTCTAATTATGAAAAACATTTTCGGTCAGATCAGGACAATATATTGTTTTATAGGAATATTTTTCTGACCGGTTTCAGCGCAGAACAGTTTATGACATTTTCCTGTCAAGAAGACAGTGACAGGAAAATCAAGAACAACCGTTCCGAAGACTTGTTTCGTTTACTTGCCCAGCAAGGTACCTCGAACCGTTTCCCAGCCGAAACGAAAAGATAAAATATCATTACACAACAATAGCCTATAAGATGCCATCAAAAAACAATCTCCATAATTAGAATTGCTGCTGCTTGATTGTTTAACGGAATGCTAGTGACTTTCATGGTATGATTTCCAGGTTGCAAATGCAGAATGTTGATATCATCTCGAAAACAATATATCAGCAATATTGTCGTGCTCGGGAGGAGTGCGGATGGATTTCTACGATTTTTTCAGCGGGTGCGGGGGTACGAGCAGGGGAATGCAGGCGGCGGGTATGGAGGTTCGCTTCGGTCTCGATTCCGACTCCGACGCGAAAAAGACTTTCATAAGCAATTTCCACAAAGCCAAGTTCATCCGTTCCGATATCCGAAAGGTATCGGTCAAGGATGTCATCCCCTATATCCAGCGACGCAACGGATGCCCTTTAGTGTTTGGGGCATGCGCTCCATGTCAACCTTTTTCCACACAGACCAAGAATCAAGGAACTGAGGATGACAGGAGAAACCTGCTTGAAGAATTCCACCGATTCATTGAACATTTTCTTCCCGAATACGTTTTTCTCGAAAACGTACCGGGGCTAAAACAGGTCGGCCAAGGGAGCACATTCGAACATTTCACCGAATTTCTTGGTGGCTTGGGTTATTTCCATGACTCTGGCACTGTCATGGTTCATGATTTCGGGGTTCCGCAGACAAGACGAAGACTGATTCTGATGGCAAGCCTGAACGGATCAATCAAGTTGCCGAAACCCACTCACGGGCCAGGAACCGACAATCCCGACCTACCCACTGTTTGGGACTGGATTTCAGATCTTCCTCCGATCAAAGCGGGAGAAACCCATCCAAAGGATTCCAATCATCGTGCTGCTCGGTTGTCCTCTCTGAATCTACAGCGGATTTCGTCGACCCCGGAAGGGGGCAGTCGACTGGATTGGCCTGAAAAATTCAAGCTGAGATGCCACAAAACCCATTCGGGCCATACCGACGTTTACGGCAGAATGCACAAGAACCGGCCAGCCGCGGCACTGACGACCCGTTGCATCAGCCTTTCGAATGGACGGTACGGTCATCCTATCCAAGACCGGGCGATTAGTGTGCGCGAGGCAGCCTGCATTCAGACGTTTCCGAGTGATTTCCGCTTCTTTGGAAGCCTGAACTCGATGGCTCGACAGGTAGGTAACGCCGTGCCCGTGGAGTTGGCCAGAATCTGCGGTCTCCAGATGATGGAACACTTCAATACTGTCCAAAGTATTCGTAACGCATAGTCATGGCAAGGTTTTCAGTCAATGCAAGAACGGTCGACATGCTGGGGCGACAACAGATCGCTGGCATACCGACTGCGATCAGCGAGTTGTTCAAGAATGCGCATGATGCGTATGCGCGCAATGTAGAGGTGGACTACTTCCGGGACGACGGATTGTTCGTTCTTCGAGACGACGGACTGGGGATGACCCGGGAGGACTTCGAGAGAAGGTGGCTGACGCTCGGAACGGATAGCAAGGTTGATTCGAGTGCACTGAAGCTTCCACCGACAGACCCAAGTCAGCCGAAGCGCCCAATTCTCGGGGAAAAGGGCATCGGGCGGTTGGCGATAGCCGTGATAGGCAGTCAGGTTCTTGTGTTGTCAAGAGCCAGGATTGGCGGCGAGCCTTCTGACAGTATCGTAGCCGCATATCTTCATTGGGGGATTTTCGAACTTCCCGGACTGAATCTGGACGAGGTTGAAATTCCCTTGAGGGAATTTTCAGCAGAAGGTTTGCCGGGAAGAGAGGAAGTCGGGGAGATGGTCGAAGAGACTGTCTCCATGCTGGACAAGCTGAATACCGGACCGAATGTTGGGAAGATCGCCGAGATTCGGGAGCAAATGGACCGATTCAACGTCGACCCCCACGAATATTCCAAATTTCTGGTCGGGCCTTCTTTAATGGATTCCGGTTGCGGGACGCATTTCTACATCCTTCCTGCGGATCCGATCATCAATGATGACATCGACATGCGGGAAGCGGATAACAAGGCGACATTGTTCGAAAGAAACCTAATCGGATTCACAAACACGATGACACCGAACCATGGGAAGCCACCCATAATCGCTCGATTCCGCGATCACATAGACGAAGGAAGGCCCGAGGAGCTGATCGGGGACCAAGCATTCTTCACGCCTGACGAATTCGAGAATGTCGATCACCATTTCCATGGTGAGTTCGACGAATATGGTCAGTTTTGCGGAACGGTGGGCATCTACCAAATGAAACCTGATCCCTATACTTTGAACTGGAGCAAGTCGGACGGTATGAAGACGCTATGTGGCCCGTTCAAACTATCGTTTGCCTATATGCAGGGGTTGGCGAAAGATTCGTTGCTGGATCCTAGGGAACACGCGCGTCTCAAGCGTAAGCTGGACCGGCATGGAGGGCTGTACATCTACCGGGACGGAATCCGTATACTGCCGTATGGTGATTCCGACTACGATTGGCTGGACATTGAGAGAAACAGGACCCTGAGCGCCGGATACTACTTCTACTCGTATCGCAGGATGTTCGGCTTCGTCAATCTTACCAAGGATTCAAACCCGATGCTTCAGGAAAAGGCGGGCCGGGAAGGTTTCAGGGAGAACAAGGCCTATCGTCAACTGAGATCAATCCTGATGAATTTCTTTACTCAAACAGCAGGGGATTTCTTCCGTGACGACGGCAAGTACGCCGACCCGCATGCGGAAAAGAGAGAAGAACTGAATAGGAACGAGAAAATACGGCGCAAAAAGTCAAATCAGGTCCGGGAGCGCCGGAAGGCTTTTCAGGGGGAGATGGAAGAGGCATTCAAGAAGATCGACGATCAGGAAGCTGAGACCAAATGTGACAGTATCTTGTCCGGCTTGAAACAGCATATCGAGCGCATTCTCGTCAGCGACAGGCCAGAACGGTCCAAGGCTCTGGCGATCATGAGAAACGAAAAGGAGGCACGGGAAGCTCTTCATGAATTGCAAAGGAGCCTGCTCGTCCAGAAACCCCGGGGAGTAGGCCTCAACCGTAATCTCGACAGGGAATGGACCGCTTATTCGAATCATATCGAGCGCTTGGAGCGCGAGACATTTCGTCCTCTCGAGGCTACGATCGAACAGTTCGTTTCCTCCAGCGCAGAAAAAGCAAAAATTCCCTTGGGAGATGTCTCCCGGTTGAGAGCCACTGTTGTTGAGAAAGGCAAAAGCGACGTAAAGACGGTGACAAAACTAGGCAAAGACATCAATGAGATGACTGACCACATAACCACGGAAATCAAGAATGATACAAGCAAAAGTATCAAAGCCGTCAACCGGGTCGTAGATCAGGTCACGGAGCGACTCGAAGAGTTGAACCGAGAGTCGGGGGCGGTCCAGGATTTGACTGCCATGCGATCAAAACTCGTCGAGCAGGTCGATTCAGTGTTCAAAATCGAGTCCAGAAAACTCGAGAGTCTGTGCGCCCAGCTTGAACAATTGAGAGAGTTCCGGAAGGCTGGCTTTGACAGCGTGGAACTTACGGAAGCATTGGAAGAGGAACTGGAAGAACTGAGATCCCGGCACGACACCGATCTGGAGCTTGCCCAGATTGGGTTGGCCCTGAACACGGTAAGTCACGAATTCGAGAAATCCGTGGGGTCGCTTCGCAGAGGGATCAAACGACTGGAAGCTTGGGCGGATATGAACCCGGGTATCGAGGGTCTATATCGTGAACTCCGTATCAGCTTTGACCATCTGGACGAATATCTGGCATTGTTTACACCTCTGGATAGGCGCCTGCATCGCAATCGGATAGCCATTTCAGGCAGACATATTCATGAATTTCTGGAAAAGCTCTTTCACGCTCGTCTGAAGCGGCACGACATTGAGCTTTTCGCAACGGACGAATTCACGCGATCGTCGACCCTTTGCTATCCTTCTTCGCTATATCCGCCATTCGTGAATCTGGTGGACAATTCGATTTACTGGCTACAGAAGGTGCGAGACGAATCCAGGAAAATCGAATTGGATGCTGACCGGAACGGGCTTTTGATAAAAGACAATGGTCCAGGGATCAGCGTCAGAGACAGGGAAAACATTTTCCAGATGAATTTTTCTCGAAAGCCGGGAGGTCGTGGGATGGGTCTGCATATCTCCCGCGAAACCTTGTCGCGGGTTGGTCTTGGTCTGAATCTTGACTCGAAAATAATATCAGAAGGCACGATTTTCAGGATTTCCACAAGTAACAAATCCAACCTCACTTCTTGAGGAACAGAAGCAATGAACGATAACGAGACAGACTTCGACAGATTTAGGCGGTGTGCCGCAAGAAGTTTCGCTAGAACCATGATTGTTGTGGATGATGAAGCTGACTATGCCGAAAGTCCAGAGATCCCCGGCACTCTGAAAAAGCCCGGTCGCGGCCTGCAAAAATCCGTAGAGGGTAGGCAAGGCGATTCTACTGAAAACAAACCACAAGAGAACATCAATTATGCACTTAATGCCAAGCGAATCACAGATAAGGCGATGGATTTGGGACTAATCTGTTCGGTAATGCGTCCAGCGGAGAATGAGACAGATTTTAAAAAGAGAGTTGTCAAGACATCAAAATTTTCAGACATCGTATGTCTGGATTGGGAGATTTACAAGGACCAGGGTAATGCAGCATCGGAGATGATTAGTCAGATTCTTGAAGACGATGACAAAATGAATGGGCGGGTCAGATGCATTGCGATATACACGGGCGATACGACCAACAAAGAGATTCTGAAAAAAGTCATGGGCCGCATTCCCGAGGAGATTCGGGAAAAGCAAGGAATGACAAGAACCGACTTGGAGATTAGGGGAAAATACGGAATCAGGATCATATGCCTGTTCAAGTCGCATGGCATACAGCTGAAGGATTCTAGAAAAGACAATCAAATTGATGAGTTCGACTTGCCGGAACGCTTGCAAGATGAATTTGCCAAGTTGTCGGAAGGGGTGTTGTCGAATGTGGCTTTGGTCACGATTGCTTCGATCAGGGATATTACCCATCAGATTTTGGCCAGATTCTCGGGAGATCTGGACGGTCCCTGGTTTCATCACCGTGCAACAATCGCCAACCCAGAGGATGCCGAAGAGTATGCAGTGAATGTAGTGCTGAGCGAGATCAAAGGGGCAATCGACATCCGAAAAGTTGGCGAACTATATGCCGGGCGGAATGCTATCGAAGCCAGAATTCGGGAGATTTCGATGAAGCAAAATTCCGGCACCCTGTCGGACAAACTTCGCTGCAATCACAGAAATGCAGTAAAGCATCATGATCTTGATCTGGAAGATGTAATCGAATTTGTAGTGTCCAAATTGCCAGAGGCGGACATAAAAGCCAACGGACAATCTTTGCAAAAGAACACAATAAGGGGTGATATCAAGCCGTATTTCTCCTCCTTTTTTTATGAAAATTGGGAGATGGCTCGCGAAAAAATGGACCGATTCGCATCCCTTACTGGAGTTCGGGCTTACCCAGGGGCCTATCCGGGCTGTCACCACTCTTCACCTCGATGGGTTCCGATGCTGGGACTTGGAACAATTATCAAACCAGAGTCAGGTTCAAAAAACGCAGAATATTTGTTGTGTCTGCAGGCAAGTTGCGATGCCGTTCGGATAGAGCAGGACGGAGGCAGTTTTATATTTGTTCCGTTGGAGCACGCTTCGGAGGATTGCTCGAACAATTCGGATCATGTCGTGCCCATCCTGAACGGGTCGGACGGTCGCTACAACTACATAGGCTTGAAGGTTCCGAAAATTTCGTACAGGGCCATGTTGACCATCACATTTTGTCCTTCTGAAAAAAAGGTAGTCGAAGCCGAACGGAACGGGAACCCGGGAGAGTTCGTATTTTCTTGTTCAGAGAATAAGAAGTACATGTGGATAGCCGACATAAAACGTCGGCGTGCCTTGAGAGCCGCCCAAGACTTGGGGGGAAAATTGGGCCGTTTGGGTTTTGATGAATTCGAACCGTATCGAAAGTCTCGATCATGAGACCGGATTTGAGTGCAACACAGACGCCACTCGCTAGCCGGATCAATCAGGCGATAGTACGCATGAATCCAGAATGCCCCCGGAGCCGTGACGGGAACCAGCCAAAAAAAGAATAAACCTGCCTTGAACTGAATGCAGTTGACTCTGAGGGCAATGCTGGCTAGCAGACCTCAGCAAGGCTTGCCCGAATCAGTGTCAGGTCGAGTGCTGACAACTTTTTTGTAGCATAGAGGCTGTTTACTTTTTTGGGGTCGGGGTTATGCTCATCTCCAAGTTGTTTGGCAATTTCAAGCGCGGCCGATCGGTCATTGCAGGCAAGAATCATGTCGCAACCGGCCTGTAATGCCGAATGAGCACGCTCAATGGGATCACCGCCCTGTTCTGCACCGCCCATTGTCAGATCATCGCTGAATACCATGCCGGAAAATCCTAGGCGTCGACGCAATATCGTATCCAGCCAATAAGGCGAAAAACTGGGAATAGCCATATCGATTCTGGGAAACTGGACATGTGCCGTCATGATGCCGACCAGACGACCGGCCAGTCCCTGAAATGGCAATAGATCCCTGTCAAGCAGTTCGGCCAACTCGCGGTTGTCGACCGGCTGTACCTCATGTGAATCTTCACTGACGCCGCCATGGCCCGGATAGTGCTTGCCGGTTGCGGCCATGCCCGCCTGGTGCATGCCGCTGATAAATTCACTGGCTAGCGACGTTACTACATTCGGGTCGGTGCTGAAGCTCCGGTCCCCAATGACCCGGCTTTCCGGATGCGAACAATCCAGAACCGGCGCAAAACTGATATCCACACCGGCCAAGACCAGTTCCCCGGCCATCATCATGCCCAGATTCCGGGCGAGCTGTAGACCCTGCTGCATATCCTGCTCATACTTGACCCCGATCTGTCTTGCGGCCGGCAGGCGAAAAAATCCATCCTGAAAGCGCTGCACCCGCCCCCCTTCTTGATCAACGCAAACCAGAAGGGGCGGTGACCGCAAAGCCCGGATTTCGGCAGTCAGTTCCGCTATCTGCTGTCGTGACTGATAATTTCTCGAGAACAGGATAACTCCGCCAATCGCGGGGGACCGGAGCAGGATAATGTCGTCCGGCCCCAGGGTTTCACCAGGGATATCGACGATCAATGGGCCAAGGGGTAAACTAGACATAAATCAGTACCGGTGTGCCGATGGGTGTGAAGTCAAACAAGTCAATCACGTCAGCATTACTCATCCGAATGCAGCCACGAGAGCCGGGTTGACCGAGATCAACGTCATCCGGACAGCCATGGATATAGATGTAGCGTCTCATGGTGTCGACATTGCCCAACCGGTTATAACCGATCTCGAGTCCACTTAACCAGAGAATACGCGTCAGTATCCAGTCTCTTTCAGGTTCTGCCTCACGCATGTCAAATCGATAGATTTCCCCAGTTGGCCGACGGGCCCGAAACACGGTATTGACCGGTTGTCCATCGCCAACCCTGGCTCTGATAATGTGCCTGCCAAGCGGGGTGCAGTAACTGTCCCTGAGTTGTCCCGGTCCTTTCCTTGCGGTCGATACCGGGTAGGTTCGCGCAGTCCCTCCCTCAGCTTGGCAGAGCGTCAGGATCTGGTCTGAGACATTAATCTCAATAGCTGGCCCGTGCGTCATGGATCGACAATCGAATCGAGCAGGCGTTCGCAGGATTCTTCAATCATGTCCAGCACCATGTCGAATCCGTGTACTCCTCCGTAGTATGGGTCGGGTATCTCGAGTTCCTCATATTGTTCGCTGTATTCCAGCAAATAGCGTATCTTGTGCTGATATTCAGGTTGTGCCATTGAACGGACATCTTCCCTGTTTCTTCGGTCCATGACCAGAATCAGGTCATGGAGAGCTATATCCTCGCTACTCACCTGCCGTGCTTTCAGGTCAGACAGGTCAACGCCACGACGTATCGCGGCCTCTTGTGCACGATGGTCGGGGGAATGCCCGATGTGCCAATCTCCGGTCCCTGCAGAATCAATTTCGATTGCCTCTTCATATCCCTTCTCCTTGACAATCTTACGGAATATGCCTTCTGCACTTGGCGAGCGGCAGATATTGCCCAGACACACAAATAATACCCGTTTCATGGTCTGTATACCTTGTACACTGTCGATTCGGATTCCATGTCTCGAATAATCCTTGAGAGGTGCTGGGTGTTGAGGACCAACAGCAAAACCGAAAGTCGTGCCGTGCCCGAAGGCTCGGCATTCATGGTAATGCCGTTGATATTGGAGTTGTGATTGGCAATGATTCCGGCGACCTTCCTCAGTATTCCGGGTTCGTCCACAATTTCGGCAATCAGGCTGACCTCATAGGACCCGACAACATCCTTTGACCAGTTCAGGTGAACGCAGTTCTCAAGGGGCTGTGATCTTGTATCCGCATCAGAGCATTGGTTGCGGTGGACTACCAACCCCTTGCCGGCAGAGTATATGCCGAAGATTTTATCACCAGGAACAGGGTAACAGCACTTTGCATGGGTCACAATGAGATTTTCCGTGCCTTCAATGGTCAAGTCTGTCGTGATCGCAGCATCCGTATTTTCGACTTCATCCGATGAGAGGCCGAGCAGTTGACGGGCGACCAGCAGGGGAAGCCGTGATCCTGATCCGATATCAGAGAGTAGCCGGTTCCAGTTCTCGATTCCGAGTTCCTTGAGTAGGCGATTTTTTTCCGTTTCCGGGATGCGGCGCTTCCTGTACCCCATATTGTGAAGGGCTGTAAACAGTAATTTCCTGCCAAACTGCTGGGCCTGCTGTTTTCTCCGGGTACTGAAGTGATGACGGATTGCAGTCTTGGCCCGGGACGTGGTCACGAAATCCAGCCACGAGATATTCGGATTTGCAGGTCTTCGGGTCTTGATTTCGATACGGTCCCCATTGTTCAGAACCTCATGCAGGGGTGCAGGTTGATCATTGACGATGGCACCGATGCTTTCGTTGCCGATATCCGTGTGTACCGAATAGGCAAAGTCCAGCGCCGTAGCACCGACCGGCAAGCGCTTAATGTCGCCCTTCGGGGTGAACACATAGACCTCATCCGGAAACAGGGCGGTCTTCAGGTGTTCCATGAATTCCCCGGAGGAGCTTGACAGCTCATGCGACTCTACTACGCTGCTTACCCATTCATGGGCCAGATGCCGGGTAGGCAGGCTTTCGTCATTCAGCATTTCTTCGGGCATGTTGAGTGAAGCCACCCCGGATCTTGCAATGACAAGCATTGCACGGGTTTGTACCTGAATCTCGATTGCCTGACCGTTGGGACCGATAATCATGGTGTGCAGGGACTGATAGCCATTGGTCTTGGGGATGGCAATGAAATCCTTGAAATTCCCCGGGAGTGGACGAAACACCTCGTGTGCGACACCGATAGCTTCGTAGCACTGTTTACGGGTATGCGTGATGATGCGAATCGAGTAGAGGTCCTTGATGTCATCCAGGGCAATGCCGCTTTTCCCCATGGCACGATAGATGTTGTAGAGGGATTTCCCGACGATGCCGACCTCAATATCGTCGCTGGAAAGCGCATCGGCAAGCTGCCTGCTGGCCCGCCGAACCATTTTCCTGCGTGCACTGGAGGTAGTCTGGACTGCCCGCATCAAGATCCTGTAGCGCCATGGATATAGTTGCTGAAATCCCAGGTCCTCAAGTTTCAAAGCCAGGTCATACATGCCGAGTCGATAAGCCACGGGCGCATAGATTTCGAGGGTTTGGCGGGCAATGCGATCCTGGCGGCCACGATCCAGTGAGTCCAGCGTAGTCATGTTGTGCAGACGGTCGGCAAGCTTGATGATGATGACGCGGATATCATCCGCGGTGGCCATGAACATCTTGCCAAACGAGACCGCCTCGGCATCCTTGCGGGAAATCCGCTCCTCGAGATGGTTGACCTTGCTGACCCCGTTGACGAGGTGGGCTATTTCGCGTCCAAATTTTTTCTCCAGCTGTCTGAGGGTGGTGTCCGTGTCTTCGACAACATCGTGCAGTATCGCTGCAATGATGGTGCGGCTGTCCATGCGCATTTCGCCAAGTATCCTGGCCACTGCCATGGGGTGGTAGATGAAATCTTCCCCGCTCTTGCGTTTCTGTCCCTTGTGGGCGTTGGCCCCAAAGATGGTTGCCTTGAAAATGTCGGAGATGGACTGCGGGTCCAGATACTCCTCAAGGGTCTTGTTCAGGTCTGCGAAAAGTGTTTCATAATCCGACCCGGGTACGCTGGAAGACGAAGCTTCCAGTAATTCACCCAGATTCTTCTTCAGCCTTTGCGCTATTGCCAGTTTGGATGCCATCGGATCCCTCGAGAATTGCCTGTCGGATTGCGCCTTCTATGTCGGTGTCATCCATACCTTCAATCTCCGCATCGTCCAACGGGTTTTCATCAAGGTCGAAATCATCCAGCATGTCGTTGTTTTTTTCGAGGATTGATGAATCAACCAGTCCTTCGGCAATTTCCCGTAATGCGATTACGGTAGGCTTGTCGCCTTCGGGGTCAACCATGGGTTCTGCACCAAGTATCAACTCCCGGGTTCGTTTGGAAGCGATCATGACAAGCTGGAAGCGGTTATCTACCTTTTCCAGACAATCATTAACAGTAATTCTAGCCATTTATCATGAAATTCAGAAACAAAGAAAGGATTATAACAGGCAAATCGCATGGTTCAATCATCCAAAAACCCTTGTATCAGGATTTTCGGTCGGTAGTTATGACAGTCATGGACGTTATAGA
This sequence comes from Gammaproteobacteria bacterium, assembly GCA_022822625.1. Taxonomy (GTDB): domain Bacteria; phylum Pseudomonadota; class Gammaproteobacteria; order Arenicellales; family Poriferihabitantaceae; genus Poriferihabitans. Next base: position 49,565 of record JAJEAV010000009.1, read on the forward strand.
CTGACTGGATATTGCCTGGCCCGGTCGACCTCCGATGCGGCATCGGGCCCCAGTGTTGTTTTTCAGATTGAATCGTGTTGCATGTATCAGGTTGTTTCAGATCAGCCTGGATGGAATGATTGGAAAAAACAACAATACCATTCACCCATGATCAGATGAGTCGAGTATCCGGTTTAGACAGGCAACGGACTCGTCAAAATCTTCATTGACCAGCACCGTCTGAAATTCATCCTGATGACTTAATTCTTCCCAAGCCTTGTCCATGCGCTGACGAATCACCGATTCGCTATCCTGATTGCGTTCCCTTAGTCTCTGCTCGAGTTCATCGACTGAAGGCGGCAATATGAAGACCGAGATTGCCCGAGGGTAGCACTCTCGAACAGCACGAGCCCCCTGCCAGTCAATATCCAGAATTGCATGCTTGCCGGATTCCAGCAGAGCGTTGACCGCTACACGGGATGTGCCATACAGGTTTCCGTATACCGAAGCGTGTTCAATGAACGCATCCTCGTGAATCAATTTCCTGAAGGTGTCGGAATCCACAAACCGGTAATGAATACCATCGACTTCTCCGGAGCGCGCCTCTCTGGTGGTATGGGATACGGCAATCTCCGCATCGGTCCGACCCTTGACAAGTGCCAGGGCGAGACTGGTCTTGCCGCCACCTGAAGGGGAAGAAAGAATCAGGATTTTCGGATCGATGACCTGCTCTGGCATGATGGATCGGAAGGTTACGGGGGGTCACTCCAGATTCTGAACCTGTTCTCGTGACTGTTCAATCAGCATTTTGAGATCAATGGAAGCTCTGGTCATGGCTGTGCTTGCGGATTTGGCACCAAGCGTATTGGCTTCCCGGTTTAATTCCTGCATCAGGAAATCAAGGCGTCGTCCAACAGGACCACCGCCATTCAGCAGGGAAATTGATTCTCCCAGATGCAGCTGTAACCGGTCCAGCTCTTCGGTGACGTCATTCTTGATCAGCAACAAGGCTATTTCCTGTGCAATGCGTTCAGGCTGAACCTCGCTTTGAATCTCGGCAATACGTCGTTCCAGCTTTTGCCGGGTCCGTTCCTCAATAACAGGGAGTTCCTGTTGCAGGGAACTGACCACGGACAGACATTGTTCCAGTTTCTCCTGAATGACCCGGGATAGCCGAGCACCCTCATCCATACGGCTAACGACCAACTGATCGAGAGTGCCCCGGAATCCCGGGAGGTCCTCGTTGCCGTCCCCGCCCGACCCTTCTGGTACAACGCCCGGCCACTGCAGCAACTCGGAAACGCTGCCGGGCAATAGGTCCGGATGTCTCTTGTGTACACAGGACATCAGGGCGGCCAAAGCATCCAGATTGTCCCGGTTCAGGTCATCAAGATTGCCGCTGAAGACGTTATAGGTCTGCAGGGAAATCTCGATTCGCCCCCGATGAATCACTTCATGCACTGTTTCACGAATGCGCGTCTCAAGATGGCGCATCGCAGGCGGTAGCTTGAAGGCAATATCAAGATAGCGATGATTGATACTTCGAATTTCCCAGACAAAATCCCGGTCAGCCGATTCAGACCGGCTCCGTGCAAATCCGGTCATGCTCTGGAGAGTGGATGTGTTCATGAAATGATCAGTTGATTGATTGAGCAATATGGTTACGGCAATTGAACAGGCGCATGGAGTCTTGCGGAATCTGTCTGGGCAGAAGAAGACATGTACACCGCCCTGCATTTCGGCATCAGGGAGGGGATACCCGCATCCAGTTATGGACCTGATAGTCTGGCAGTAGCTCACCAATTCGAAGTGCAATGCCCTGACTCTGCCCTTCGGATTCAGGCATGCCGGTCAGGAATATCCGAGAGCCGTTGACCGCAATGCCAAAAACGTCAAGTGGGATAGATTGTACCACTTCAGGCCAGACCTCAATCCAGGAAGAGTAGTCAGTCTGCTGCTGAATATTCAATGAGTACTCGACAACCTTGGTCGCAAAGATTTCCCGGGTGGACCCGAGCAACCGGTCACGGACAAAAGAACTCGGCAGATTGCCGGACAAGGTAATCTGCTTGTTGTAACGAAGCATGGTCAGTACGGCTGGCGTACTGCTTTTGTAGACATCAATGTTACTGTCAATGACGTTTGTCAACTCCAGTTCACTGATGTGCCGGGTAATCTTTTCCAGACGTCTGGAACTCGAGACTTCGCCCCAGATTACATATCGGTTACCGTCATTCATCAAGCGCAGGTCTTTGACAGATGCCAGTTCGGGCAGCAGGGACAACATGGACGACAGAACCTGATCGTCTGCAAGATTCGGGTTGAGCTCTATTCTTCCGACGGCCAGTCCAAAGGAATCTTCGGCGATTTTCTGCAACTGGGTAGCCAGTTCCCAGTTGGGTACCGTGGCATACAATTCAAGGATGTCCTGGTTTGCACTCAGCGACAGCATCGGATGATCGGGCGATGCCTGCTCGACAACCCGGTTTTCGATCTCAATCTGATGGACGATTGATGCCGCCATGGTTCGAACCAGCATTTGACTGCTGCCGTCGGAAATCCTGCCATTCAGCTGTAGCCGCTTTCGCCAGCCCCTGAGCTCAAGGTCTTCAACAGAATCAAGCACATGCAGGCCTTTCGCCAGACCTTCCAGCCACAACGGTTTTCCGACTGTATCTTCAACCTGAACCCGGTGCCGAATGGCATAGTACGGGAAGGCGGCATGGATTTGCGAAACCACCGAATCGAAATCGGCCTGGCTTAGTGTGCCGTTGAGGATGATTGAGTCCTCGTCTCGTTTCAAGTGAACATACGGGGGGTCAAGGCTGAGTCTGACCAGTCGGTCATCCAGACGGCGCAATCCATTGATGGTGGCGAGTTGACCAATGATTTCATCCATGCCCGGAAACGGATCGATCGTGCCTTGCAGAACCAGACTACGACCACGTACATCAGCTACGGATGCCAGCCTCGGATACGGCTTTAACTGCTGACTGGCTTCGTTGGCAATCCTGACGGGAATGGTGTCGGACTTGTAGATTACAATGCCCAGTATCAGTAGGCACAGCAAAATCGCGGGCAGTACAATCAGGGAGTGACTGGTGTTCGTCTGGACATCGCCACCAAGAGGCATGAATGGTCCGCGTGAGGCATACAGATCATTCATGGAGCGCGAATTCCATAGGCAGTATGGCTGTCAACCCTGTCCATGTAACCCTGAACCCCGTGGTGCTCACGCCGGAGAAAATCACGTATCGCCAGCCTGAATGGCTGACTGGCAATCCAGTGCAGGGAATGGGTCTGGACTGGAACAAAGCCTCTGGCAATCTTGTGCTCCCCCTGAACCCCGGGGTCAAACCTTTCGAGACCTTCTCGAATGCAATAGTCGATTCCCGCATAGTAACACAGTTCAAAATGCAGGGAGTCCATCCTTTGACGGGTTCCCCAGATTCTGCCATAGAGTGTTTTTTCATCACGATACAGGAGAGCACCGGCGATAACCGATTGCCGATAGTCAGCCAGCGCCAGAATGACCTGATCAGACATGGTGTCTGCAATCTCCAGAAAAAACTCAAGGTTGAATGCCGGTATACCGTACTTGCGCTGGTAGATTTGATTGTAGACTTCATGGAAGTCATGCCAGTCCTTGCTGGTAGTCTGATGGCCGGCAAGCCAGCGTATGGAGAGTCCGGCTTCCGAGACCTTTCTCCGTTCCTGACGGATATTTTTCCTCTTCTTGGACTTGAGCCCATCAAGGAAACTGTCAAACGAAGCATAGCCATGATTATGCCACTGGAAATGACAGTCGCTACGGACCAGGACATTACTGGTGCTCAGGTGCTCTCGATCAGCCTGGTCCGGAAACAGGCAGTGCAGGGAGCTGTAGCCATGGCGATCCATGATCGAGTTTATGGCCTCCAACAGGATTGATGCATCCCTGAAGTTCCGTTTCTCGTGGTGGATGATTCTCGGCCCGGTTGCCGGAGTGAACGGAATCGCATTTACCAGCTTTGGGTAGTATTGCTGCCCATGGCGGTGATAGGCCTCGGCCCAGGCATGGTCAAACACGAACTCGCCCCATGAATTGTGTTTTTCATAAAGCGGCATGGCAGCCACAAGTCTGGACTTTTCGTACAAGGCAATGTGTCGCGGTATCCAGCCGACTTCTTCGCCGACGCATTGATGGCGTTCCATGGCTGCCAGATATCGGTGCTTGAGAAATGGATAATCGTCTTTCAGCATACCATCCCAGGCTTCGGGTGGGATCTCGTCAATGCCCTGATGAATACGAACCGTTGGTTCCTGCACCTCGCTTGCTGCTGTTTTTTCACTCATGCCGGATTGGGGAGCTGTCTGGAGTTCCATGTATGATAGCAGGGGTTCATGAAAAACTGATTGTAGCCGGATGTATGTGCAATTTCAGCTTGTCGTTGCGTCCTGTCAGGCATCGAAATCCCTGAATTGGCATGCATCCGTATGGCATCCTCTCGTTTGTCAAACGAGAAATTTCCTGCGCATTGCTCGCATAATCTGGCATCAAGCCGGCAAGCCGGATTCTGGAATCACGACTTTGGAGCAGTACGGCTCCAGGAAGATTTTTTATGATTTTTTGCGAAATTAAACGGGATGTAATGGTATTTTGAAATCCAACTAGATATAATCTTTCTAGTCAACTGTGGGCGTCAACGGGAGCCAGGATATGTCGTTTAGTGATCGGGATGGTGTTATCTGGATGGATGGTCAAATGGTGCCATGGAGAGAGGCAACTACACATGTCTTGACTCATACACTACATTACGGGATGGGTGCATTCGAGGGCGTCAGGGCCTACAGGACCGATCAGGGGACTGTAGTTTTCCATCTCCAGGCGCATACACGGCGCCTGTTTGAATCGGCCCACATCCTGGGCATGAAAATTCCGTTTGACCAGGAAACCATACGGAATGCCCAAATTGAAGCGATTCGCCAGAATGGACTGGAGTCATGTTATGTTCGACCGATGATCTTCTACGGTGCCGAGGGCATGGGTTTACGGGCTGAAAACCTCAAGGTTCATGTCATTGTGGCTGCCTGGGAATGGGGCACTTACCTTGGCGAGGAGAGTCTCGACAGAGGTATTCGCGTCAAGGTATCTTCGATCAACCGGCTTCACGTGAATGTGAGCATGTGTCGGGCGAAAGCCAATGGACACTATGTCAATTCCACTCTGGCGTTACACGAGGCCTTGCAGGATGGTTATCAGGAAGCGCTGATGCTGGATACCAATGGATATGTCATGGAAGGCACGGGTGAGAACCTGTTCATTGTTCGAGATGGCGTGATCCATACGCCAGATTTGGCATCGGCCCTGGATGGAGTCACCCGTAGGTCCGTATTCAGGATTATCCATGACGAGGGATATGAGTTGATCGAGAAAAGGATTACCCGGGATGAAGTGTATATCGCTGACGAGGCCTTCTTCACCGGAACGGCTGCAGAGGTTACACCAATCCGTGAACTGGATAACAGGCAGATCGGTAACGGTCGTAGGGGTCCAGTCACCGAACGGATTCAATCCCGGTACTTTGATGCCTGCCATGGCAGAATTCCAGAGTACCGCGACTGGTTGACATATGTCTGAAACGCAAGCCACAAGCGTGAGTGATCCTGCTCTGGATGTGCCAAATGCACACAGGGTCGTTCAAGTCACGCGACATGATTTGCCGCTTCACTGTCCGATGCCGACCATGCGATTGTGGGATTCACACCCGAAGGTGTATTTGCCCATTGAAGAAACTGGACGAGAACGATGTCCCTATTGCGGGACTCTCTATGTTCTCGAAGAGAACTGAGTGATTACCAGTTATCCAAAAACCTGCAAGAAAACAGGATTATCTATATGCAAAAAGTATCACGTCTTGAACGGGTAGAGAATCCGGCAGATCTGCAAGAGTCCGGGTTGTCGGTTCCCATGCAGAATACCTCACTGGATATCTGGGACACGAAATACCGACTGAAGACCAAATATGGAGTAGCGGTCGATCAGGATATTCAGGCAACCTATGAACGGGTTGCCGAAGCGTTGGTCGGAAGCGAGAAAAGTGAGAAACAGGAATTCTGGCGTGAAAAATTCATCTGGGCCTTGCAGAACGGGGCAATCCCGGCCGGGCGCATTGTCTCGAATGCCGGAGCACTCAAGCATAAGCCGGCAACCAGCACCATCAACTGCACGGTTTCCTGCACTGTTCCCGACTCCATGGCAGGAATCCTGGAGTCGGTCCGTGAAGCGGGACTTACCCTGAAGGCAGGATGCGGTATCGGATACGAATTTTCGACCTTGAGGCCGAAAGGCGCCCTGGTCACCGGTGCCGGTGCACAGACTTCCGGACCGCTATCGTTCATGGATATTTTTGATGCGATGTGCTTTACCGTCTCTTCGGCCGGAGGACGTCGAGGTGCACAGATGGCAACTTTCGATATCTCCCATCCGGACATCAGTGATTTCATTCGTGCCAAGCGCGAGGATGGCAGACTTCGGCAGTTCAACCTGTCGTGTCTGATCACGGATGAATTCATGCAGGCAGTTGAAGAGGACTCGGACTGGCTGTTGTGTTTTCCGGCCAGACAACATGAAATCGAGTCCGGTGAGCACGAAATCGTGTACCGGAACTGGACGCATGATGATAAATATATGCGGGATGAGGAGGGACGCGTTGCGTGCCGGGTATATGGCAAGGTTCCGGCCCAGCGGCTGTGGAATCAAATCATGAATTCCACCTACGATTATGCAGAGCCCGGATTTATTCTGGTTGACCGCATCAACGAGATGAACAATAACTGGTTCTGCGAAACCATCCGGGCCACCAACCCCTGTGGCGAACAGCCATTGCCCCCGTATGGCGCCTGTTTGCTGGGTTCAGTAAATCTAACCAAGTGCGTCGAGTATCCGTTTACCGACAAGGCCCGTTTCAATTGGGAGAAGTATCAGGAACTGGTTGCAGTATTCACGCGCATGCTCGACAATGTGGTTGAAATCCACGGTCTTCCACTGGATTCGCAGGGTGACGAGATTTCCAGAAAGAGACGCCATGGAATGGGGTTTCTGGGGCTGGGGTCAACCCTGACCATGCTGAGAATGAAATACGGGGACCCTGACTCGCTTGAATTTACGGAGCAGGTTGCGAGAGAGATGGCCGAAATTGGCTGGCGGGTAGGGATTGAACTGGCCGAAGAGAAAGGTATGGCTCCTATTCTTGATGAGGATTTTACGGTGACTCGGCAGATGTTGCGGCAACGTCCCGAGATGAAGGATGACGGCTACCTTGAAGGCGATACGGTCAAGGGTCGGGAACTGATGGGTCGTTACAGCCGCTATATGCAGAAGTTCCCCAAATCCCTTCAGGATGAAATTGCCAGGAAGGGGTGTCGCTATACGCACCACACCTCGATTGCGCCGACGGGTACCATCAGCCTGTCGCTTGCCAACAATGCCAGTAATGGTATCGAGCCCAGCTTTGCACACAAGTACAGCCGCAATGTGATTCGGGAGGGCAAGAAGACAAAGGAGAGTGTCGACGTATTTTCCTACGAACTTCTTGCCTATCGGCATTTTGTGAATCTCCAGGCAGAGCCGGGAGCGAAGGATGAGAAGAACCAGCTGCCCGATTATTTTGTTGCTGCAGACGATGTCACGCCAAAACAGCATGTTGACATTCAGGCAGCTGCCCAGAGATGGATTGATTCGTCGATTTCCAAAACCGCCAATGTCCCCACCGACTTTGATTTTGATGAGTTCAAGGACATTTACATGTATGCGTGGAAGCAGGGGCTCAAGGGCTGTACAACCTTCCGGTTTAACCCGGAGGCTTTTCAGGGTGTACTGGTCAAGGAAGAAGATCTTGAGAATACCGTTTACCAGTTTACACTTGATGATGGAGAAATTATCGAGGTCAAGGGTAATGAGATGATCGAGTATGACGGAGAAGAGCATACCGCTGCCAATTTGTTCGATGCATTGAAGGAGGGGTATTACGGTCGGTTCTAGGCATTATGTCCAGACTGGGCCGACACAAGGAGACCGGGACAAGTTCAATGCACAAGCTCAAGAAACTCAAAGTCAAACACCAGAAAACAAAACGGAGAATTCAGTTTGCCATGCACACCGGTGCTGCCTTCGATCAAGTCCAGACAGCGCAGACAGTGATTCCGGAACTCGACCGGCATCAATATGAGAGGTTTTTTGACGACGAAGACCCTTCTGAGGGGACCACAAGTGAATTATCATGACCAGAAAGATAGAACGAAAAATTGTTGGCTATAACGTAATCAAGCGAGAGGACGAAGAAGCCGAAGTACAGAGTCTGCCTGTAGCACAAGCCAATGTGCACCATGAGGACAATATTGTGCGTATGCACGAGAATGTTGCCCGACCGGAATCACTGACTGGCAATACATACAAGATCAAGACGCCTGTGACTGAGCATGCGTTTTACATCACGATCAATGACATTGTGCTGAACCCTGGCACCCCCTATGAAAAACGTCGGCCTTTCGAGATTTTCGTGAATTCGAAAAACATGGAGCACTACCAGTGGATTACAGCCTTGACGCTGATCATTTCAGCGGTGTTTCGAAAAGGTGGTGATGTCACGTTCATGGTTGATGAATTGCAGGGTGTATTTGATCCGAAGGGTGGTTATATCAAGCCTGGCACACATGGGCAATATGTGCCGTCCCTGGTTGCAGAAATCGGAAACGTGGTGGAGGCCCATCTGAAGAAGATCGGCATGATTGTTGAAGAGGAGATGAGCCAGTCAAGGCAGGCAATGATTGAAGAGAAGCGCAAGCAGTTCGAGGAAATGCAGCAGGTGAACATAAAGGGCACATTCCCGTCCGGGTCGAGAGGGAATTTCCCGATCGGTGCCACTCTTTGCGAAAAATGCTATGTCATGGCAGTGGTGATGATGGACGGATGTATGGTTTGCCTGAACTGCGGAGATAGCAAGTGCGGGTAATCAAGGGACTGTAACCCTTCCTCCTCGTTCCATTTGATTTTTCAGTAGCACAGTCTGTGCTTGATGAAGCCTCGATGTATGGCCTCTTGCCGCCATATTGGGCACAAAAAAAGGGTTGCAGTCAGCAACCCCGTATTTTGGCTGATCGATTCAGCCTGTTTCAGGTGTTCAGATCGATAAAGGTGTTAGCTTAGTCGTTGACACCCTGGATGGACCGACCAAATACAAAATACTAGACATGAGACCACCTCCTGCAATGAGTTAAACATGGCGGTAGCATATCACGGGATGTACGACATGGATAGTCCGGATTGCAACATCAAAAATTAGCCTCGACACTCGCAAAGGTTGTTCGTAACTGACGCTTTTTACTGTGCTATGATAACTGTACCATGAATGCAGAAACCCGAACAGAGCGCCATCCACTGCCGCTCGGCATTCAAACGTTTAGTCGGCTTCGGAGCAGGGGCTGTTACTATGTCGACAAGACGCTCCTGATTCGCCAGATGATCGAAGAGGGAGATTTCTACTTTCTCTCCCGTCCCCGCCGTTTCGGCAAGAGTCTGCTGGTCAGTACGCTGAAGGAACTGTTCGAGGGAAACGAACCGCTGTTTCGGGGTCTGGACATTCACCCGCACTGGGACTGGTCGGTCAGGTATCCCGTGGTCCGCCTGAGTTTCGGAGGGAAAGTCAGTACGCCGGAGCACGTGGAAAGTACCGTGCTAAACCAGTTGTACAAGATCGAGCAGGCCCATGACCTGAAAACCCTGTCCTCGGCACGATCCGCCTCCGAGCGACTGGAGAATGTCCTGTATTATCTGCACCAGGCAACCGGCCGGCAGGTGGTGGTGCTGGTCGATGAATATGACCGGCCGGTCCTGAACGTGCTGGAGGATAGCGAAAAGGCCAGGGCAAACCGGGATAGCCTCAGGGACATATACAGCATCCTGAAGGATGCGGAAGATCATATCCGCTTTGTCTTCGTGACCGGCATCACGATATTCTCGAAGACGAGCTTTTCGTCGGGTCTCAACAATCTCACGGACATCAGTCTGTCTCCGAGGTATGCAGGTATCTGTGGATATACGGGTCATGATCTGGATACCGTGTTTGCCCCGGAGCTGGAAGGGCTGGACCGGGACGAGATTCGCAGATGGTACAACGGCTACAACTGGCTGGGTAAGGAAAGGCTCTACAACCCGCACGACATCCTGCATCTGTTCAATGAGCGCAGGTTCCGGGCGCATTGGTTCCGGTCCGGCGAGCCTGGCTACCTGTACCGGTTGCTGATGGAGAGGAAGATCAATTCCATGGATCTTGAAAACCGGGTGGTAGATGCGGACTTTGTCTCGAATTTCGAGCTGGATGCGTTCAGTAGCGAGGCGCTGCTGTTCCAGTCCGGGTATCTGACCATCACGGAAGAGGAGGAGCAGGACGGTCATACCCTGTACCATCTGGACTATCCGAACTTCGAGGTGCAGAGCAGTTTCAACAAGGGTCTGGCCGAGCACCTGACCGGACGTGGCCGGGAAGTGGCGACCGCGGGAAGGGACATGGTTGAAGCTCTGGGTGCCAACGACTTTTCCCTGTTTCGGGAGAAAATCCGGAAACTGCTTTCAGGGATTCCCCATTCCTGGCATGACAGTGGCGGTCTCGATCACTACGAATCCTGGTATGCGAGCCTGTTGTACATGGGTTTCAAGACGAC